>NZ_JBOBHU010000037.1:0-22458 GCF_050587665.1 Rhizobium sp. Nf11,1
CTATCTGGCCGATCTGCTCGACCGCATCCACGATCACAAGATCAATCGCCTCGACGAACTGCTTCCCTGGAATTGGTCGCCTGTCGTCACCATCTGCGCCGAGGCAGCCTGATGGCAACAATCACTTATGTCCGCACGATCAAATATGTCGCTGAAATTCTCGGCGAGGATCCGGAGCTTCTCCGGGCAATCATCTCCAACGATGATAACCTGACCTACGGCAGCATCATCAGCGTCTATAACGGGGAGGACGAATCCATCACCGCGCTGACAGACGACGGCATGGAGGAACTGGAACAGATGCTCTCCTACGCTCGCCGTTCAACCGACGAATGGAACGACTTCCTCGATAGCTTTGTCGACGACGAGGAGCTGGTCGCCCGCTTCAAAGCGAAATCTCCGCGGTAACAATCGGTCCGTTACGATGGACCTGGCTTCGACTGAGATCGAGCAGTTCAGCCGCCTGGACGACGCTCAGGCGCCGGTCGCGGATCTTCTGGATGACTTCGAGGCGATGCAATTCTCTCTGCGACATGGTGATCAAACAGGACATCACGACTCCGAACGCTCATGGTCTCCACCAGGCTGAAGTCGTCATCCTTGCTCCCAACGTTGGTATTGACCAGCACGTCGAGAGGCGAGACTGTCGCATCTCTAACTGGCCCAACTGTCGCATTACTAAATAGCCCTTACAATAACATATCGCCTAATGTATCGACGGGAATATCGGTTTCCGTCTCATGGCATGCCGGGCATGGAAGTTAAGCCGACCAAACGAACTTTGCGGAGAATTGGCGGAGCGCTTCAAATGTGTTCATGAACGGAACGTCGAAGACCAGGCAGACATCCGGGATCAGGACGCGCTTCTTCGACTCCGGGTTGGGCAGTTCATGCGTGACTACGGTGGCGTCGATCGAACGGGCCTTGGCGATCAGCAGAGAATCGGCGCTGTCCAGGAATTTTGCAACGGCCGACTCGCTATAGTGGGCCGTTGCCACGTGCTGGACGATCTCGGCGAAATTGCCTTGCGTGTCAAGGTCATCGACGGCCAGGAACCAGGCGGCATCCTTCCGGTCCTTAGCCCAGTCCGCCAGTTCGTCATTCCCGCCGGTCATCTCGTCGCGAACACTGACGATTGACGCGACGTCGCCGTCGCAGACCGCATCCATCCAGTCCCAGAAGCCCGGGCAGATGTCGAATGCGTAATATCGGTTCTTCGCCTCGATGAAGACGTTCGTGTCGAGCAGAAACTTCATTGCGTCTGGCGACCATTCTTGTGATAGCTGAGGATCGCCGTCGGCTGGGCGTTCAACAAGGATGCTGCATGGCGCAGAAGCAACCCGCCGCCGACCGCCTGATTAACGACCGCACGCGTAAAACGCAACCCGTTGCGCAAGGGCAGGTTATTGTGGAAGCTCCCGCCCTCGCTTGCCGGCATATCGCTCCACCGCGCGACTTCGGTTGTGTAAAAACGAGAATAGCTCGCCTGATCTATCAAGCCGAGATCGAGCGCGCGCCGCACGATGACGATGCGGCTGACTTTGTAGATGCGAGACAGCCGGTCGGCATTGTCCGACAGGCTGTCCGCTGCGCGCCATTGTGCCGAGAAACCGGCCGCGGGAATCAGGAACTCCGCGGCGATCTCGTTGCACTTGCGTTCGACTTTCTGGTGGACGCCATAATTCGCGTCGCCCAGCTGGACGTTGGAAACGCCACTTTCGCCAAGCCAAATATGCGCGAGTTCGTGCGCAAAGGTGAAGATCTGCGCTGCCTTGGCATCCTTTCCGTTGATGAAGATCAGCGGAACGACTTTGTCGCTGATGGCAAAGCCACGGAACTGGCTGACGGAAAGCGGGCGGCGGGTGTTGCTGCCGACGATCCCGTTGCGCATGACCCAGATGCCGGCCGCCTCAGCTTTGTCGATGAGCATGCGTAGGTGCTCTTCCCAATTGCCGGACTGCGGCGGCCCTCCTTCACCGTAGAGAGACTTTCGCATGTCGGCGGCGACAGTCTCGGCGCTATCCTTGAGCGTGTATTTTCCGACGAATTCCAGTTCGCGGCCGGCGTGATCCTGGATGAAATCACGGAACCAGTCGCGTTTGAAGAGAACGTCATTCAGGAGGTCGCGGAAGTTTAAATCGAGCTTACGGGCTGGGTCGCCGCCAACGGTTCGAAGATCTGGAATCGCAAGCTTTTCCTCCGGAGGTTCCTTCAGGAAGAGGTATCCGAACGGAATATGCAGCGCGCTAGACAGGCTCTGTGCCTGGCGGAAGGTCGGGCGTTCTTCGCCCTCGATCCAGGTCGCGATGCGCTCCGGCTTCACGTTGACCTTTTTCGCGACGACGTCGAGCGGGATCTTGGCGCGTTCAACCGCCCAAGCCAGAACCTTCTCGTTGATCATTGCGTCGGTCATAGGGTGCGGAGCCTGCGAGTATATGCCATCTCGTACATATCGGAATTTGGTAACGAAATCTTATGCGAAACTTTCGCACAAGAATAAAGCTTTCCAAGGCGGGGAGCTACGAATCGGTAAGCGCTTGTTAGAACCACTAACGAAGATTGCTCGATGTCGGATGAAACCGCGCCGAATGAAATGTGTGGCGTTTCTCCCCCAAATTCAATTAGCAAGCGGCTGGTCAGCATCGCGTCGACGGTCCAGAACCCGCTCTATAGCATAGGTCCATCGTTATGCGCCTTCTACGAATCACGGGTTTGCGGTTCGTATCCCTTCAACTGCAATACCGTATGGGGCCCGAGTTTGCAGCCCGTCCGACTATTGTGATGAAGCACGAAATTCGGTGATTGGGGGGGCCGCTACAGCCGGACGACTTTCATTTGGTCAGCCCGAGCGCGGTCATCCAAGTGTGTACCTGACCGAAAGCATCAGTCTGCCACTGCTCCGGCGTGCGTTCGCCGATATGGGGCGTTCCCTCGACGAACTGGCGCACCCATACCGGTCCGATCATATCCTCTTTTGCGAATTTCTCCGCGATTCCCATATAGCCTTCGAGGGCGTCCTTGATGTCGAGCAGCGGACGACAGACCTCCGCAAGCGCCTCGGGACCGCCGTCGTAGTTGCGGATGCAATAGTAGACGTCATAGGCGTCTTTCCGCTTGTGGCGGCGCATGAGTGCATGGCCCTTCATGGCAAGCAGCGCTGGTATCGAGGCGACGGCGATTTGCACGCGATTATGCCCACCGCCAGGCATCTCGCCTTCGATCGCCGTCAGCTGATGAAAGCGCACGGCGAGCTCCGCACCTGAAGCGCGCTGCACCGCGAATTCCGACAAAAGAGGTGGTATGTTCTTCTCGATCTCAGCATCGCGCGGCATCAGGAAGTCGACAATGACGTCAACGGGCGGCCCCCCGTCGGCCACGTTAATCGTGCGAACCAGCTGGAACCGCCGGTGCTCCGCGCTCTGCGCGTAACCATGGCCCATGAGGGCTTCGACCAACCGCACATACTCGCCGTCGCCAAGCGCCTCCGCGTCCAGCGTCAGGTCAATGTCGATCGTGCCGACGTGCAGCATGTCGTCGGCTTCCAGAAGCAGCCACGGCACCGCTCCGCCGACAACGGCGAATTTACCCTCGAAGCTCCCAAGGATCTGCCCGATCTCCATGAGCGCGGATTTGACCGCGTCGCTGACGCGGTCGGTGTAGTCGGCGGCGGACTGTGGATCAGGCGCTAATGCCATTTTAGCAACTTTTCTCGCAGATGTTCAGCAGCCTCGCGCCCTCGATCATCGAGATGCGAAAGGTCAAGATAGGTGAGGACCGGTGAGGTTACGGGTGGCGCTCCGGGAATCTTGACACGCTCCTTCAGAATGGCCAGATCATCCGGTTCGACGACTTCGACATTGGCGCCGCTCTTCGATGGCTTCAGCTTCAGCGCCTCGATCAGTTCCGGCATGACTGCCGGATCTGCATAGAGCGTCGTCATGCTGCCGCGCAAATAGGGAGCGAGCCACTGCGCTGCCGAAAGACCACCAAGCATCGCGTGCCCTGCAATGTGGGGCCGGTCCAACGCTTCGCGAAGCGTCTCCTCCCACTGGCGCCCATGGAGGACACTGTACCAGAACGACCGCTTACCACGGACCGGCTCGTAGGAGTCGCGCCAGGCATCTAGCAACGCGTCAGGAGCGGTCAGGTGAAGGCCTTCATCATCGACCTTTGCCCACTCCCTATCGCGAAGTGCCGATCGGACATTGCTCACATGGCCGAGGCTGACGTCTGAGGCCCCGGCAAGGTCATTGACCTTCCAGGCTCGTGTAGGATCGCGCAAAAGCGTGCGCAGTACCTGTCCCGCCTTCGGCGAAAAGACGGCACGGTAGTTGCGCGCCGCCGGCTTCGGTTTGTCAGCTGTTTCCCGCTCGATATAGACGCCGTCGAAGGCTATCCGGCAGTTGCCGGCAAGATCGAGCCAGCTCATTCCCGCCTCCGCGCAGATCTCGCGGGACTCGGGAGATAGCCACGAGGCCGCGACGATGGGCACAACGACATCGGCATCCTCTTGGAGCCGATATCTCGTTATATAGGCATAGAGCTGATCAATCGCGCTTCGGACCTGACGCGGGTATGCTGGCTCTTTAACCTCGCAGACCAGCGTAACTATATGGTCTGCCATTTTGACATGCGCGAGAATATCAGGGCGCGCCAGCGGCATATTGCGGCTGGTGCTCATGTCCCAGTCGTTGTTGATGGACTCGATTTCCAGCGACGGAATCCGTTCTAGCTGCTGGCGCAGTGCGTCAGCCATCTTGTATTCGATCTCTTTCACTCGTTTGTAGGATTTCATTGGAGAGTGAAATATACCATTTTGGTGAAATTGGCAACTGATTTCAGGATGCCGCACCATTTCACTGGTCAGTGAAATGGTGGGTTTCAGTGAAATTGCCGCAGTCTGCTCGCGCCCATGCTACGTAATAGCCAATGTATCAGAGGCTTAGCTAAAGCAGCGGACGTGCCAGCGGTTCGATTCCTTTCACATCAACTGATCTGATTTCGTAGGGTGTGGTCTGCAGTTCCAAGAATCATCGAAGCGAAGTGCGGGTACCGGCGTCTTTGCGCCCCCATGTCAGCCATTGAGATGCGTCAACGCTCATCCTGAAAGCCGCCGCTCGGTCGCTCCCGCGATGGCTTAAAAAGACGAGAAACTAATGGCGTTGCCGCGTCCCAGCGTTTAGGAAGTGCGCGCAAGTTGACCGCGTTGGCAACTAAACGAGGGGGTAGATATTGCTTAGCTGAACCCCGCTTCTGCTGTTTCCATCAAGTTCGATGACACTGAGCGGGTGCACTCGCCCCTCGGGCGTTTCGACTAAGCCGATGTTGGCGAACTTCTCAATAAGATGACGCGCCAAGGCTCGGCTGGAAGTCGTGATGACCATGTTAACCGATTGGCTTTCTTCGAGCACTGTGGTGCGCAGAATATCAAGCAGACCGACGCGGTTGAGATCATCTAGGTGGGCCACCGGCTCATCGAGGAAGAACGTTCCGCCGAGGCTCCGCGCACGCGCCAGGAAAAGTGCGAGAGCCAGGTCCTGTCGCTGTCCTTGGCTGAAGTCTTTGCCCGGGTCGAGCTGCGCGTCGCCAGCGTGGGCCAACCAATGAAGGAACTCGCTGTCCTCGCCGAGATTGATGCGATCATAGACCCGGTTGGCGTGCATTCGCGCGAACAGCGGGTTTACGACCTTGGCAAGATCTCGGACCTGCCGCTTGCTGACCGTGGTGTAGGTATCGTGGAACAACGCCTGCGCACGCGTTGCAGCAGCAATACGCGCGGTCATCCGCGCAAGCTGGTCCTCCGCGGGCTTAATGGTGGCGCGAAGCTCGACCAACTGCAAACGGCGCGCTTCAGCTGTCCAGGCCGCTCGCGCCGCTTGGATATGCGCGTCGGCGCGGGCCAGCTTGTCCTGCTCATCCGTAAATTTTGTCTTGAGCCGTAAAAATGCCGCCTCGCTCCACGGCTGCTCCGGTGCGGCGATGTCCCACAAGGCTTGGAGTTCGCCTAGCTCGCTTCCCTTCGCCGCTAGCTGCTCCCGACAGTCCCGCAAGCGTTGCTGGATTCCGGCATATTCCGCGCGCAGCCGATCCCGCTGCGTTGCGGCGTCCTCGCTCTCGCGGGCCAGTCCCGCCAAATGAAGCTGCAATACATGATCGCGTGCGCCGATCTGAGCGGAGACGCGTTCGACCAGGTCAGATAGCGGTGCTTGGTCAAATACGAACTGCGCCGCCTCCGTAGGAAGCATGGTTCGAACGAGCGCAATCTCTTCGTCAAGGGCGGCAAGTGCGTCGGCGATGTCGAGGCGTGCACGCTGCAGACTCAACTCGCCGGCAGAAACAGACGTCGGCAGCCCCGCATTCTGCAGCGAAAGCGCCCGGCGTTCCGCGGTATCCGCAAGCGTCGCCCGCTCGCGATCCAGCGCGGCAAGTGTGGCGTTTGCAGCGTGCGCGCTCTTTAGCTTCTTTATAGCGACCTGCTCAACCAAGATGCGGCGGCCACTCTTTATCTGACTCAGGCGAACCGAAGCCTTGAGGCCGCGCGCGGTCGAGCATCAGCGATATGATGATGACGCGGGCGAAGGAGGCGAGGGCGAGGCCTGAGGCGGCTCTCAAGGATGCGCAGACGAGTTTTTTGAAATCAATGGATCAAGCGATCGCTGCTGCACCCGGGAGTGCCGAACTTCCGCAGCTGAAATCGGACGGCTTCTCGCTGCTAAACGATACCTGTGGCGCCGCAATCGCCGTGGGGCGCGGGGCAAGCGAAGCCGAGCTTGCCACGGTCCAGCAGCTGTTCCTGAGCTTGTGCCAGCCTGCGTTTGCGGCAATATCGCCGCGCTTCATCGCCGTTGCGAACCACATGGCGACGGCGTCGGAGCAGAAGCGGATCGACGTTACCAAAGCCGTCAGGACGACGTCGGTCTGGACGCTGGGGGCAACCGCATTCGCTCTGCTTCTTGTCTCCGCATTCGGGTTCTTAGCGGTCCGCTCCTGGCTGGTAAAGCCAATCGGGGCAATAGCCGAGACGATGAAAGTGATTGCCAGCGGAGACCTGGCTGCAACGGTTCGTGGGGCCGACCGGCGCGATGAGATTGGCGCGATGGCCCGGGCCGTGCAGGTCTTCAGGGATAATGAACTGCGGGCGCGCGAGCTCGAGGAGAGCGTCGAGGCCAGTCGAATTACGGCTGAGAAGGATCGTGCTCGCTCGGCTGAAGCGGAGCGTATCCGGGCTCAAACGCTCGCTGCGACGACCGCTGAACTGGCCGAGGCATTGCAGCAGCTGGCAAATCGCAATCTTGCCTTCAGGCTGGAGAACCCGTTTGCCGAGGATTTCGAGACGCTGCGGTCCGACTTCAATGCAGCGGTTGGCCAGCTTTCCGGCAGTTTGCACGCGGTTTCTTCCGCGATGGGATCGATTGACGCCGGTGCTCATGAGCTGGCGCAGAGCGCGCAGGATCTTTTCAGGCGCACCGAGCAACAGGCGGCCACGCTAGAGCAAACCGCAGCGGCGCTTGATCAGATCACGCAAAATGTCGTCGGATCCTCTAAGCGCACCGACGAGGCGCGTGAGCTGGCGGTCGAGGCAAATAGATCAGCGCGGCGATCCGCCGAAGTCGTCCGCAAGGCAGTGTCGGCGATGCAGCGGATTGAGCAATCGTCCGCTGAGATAACAAATATCGTTTCCGTCATCGACGAGATTGCGTTTCAGACCAATCTATTGGCGCTGAACGCCGGCGTGGAAGCGGCGCGATCAGGAGAGGCCGGCAAGGGGTTTGCCGTTGTCGCCCAGGAGGTTCGTGAACTAGCCCAACGGTCCGCCTTGGCGGCTAAAGACATCAAGGACCTCATACACAATTCTGCGCTCGAGGTCACCGATGGTGTGCAATTGGTTCGCGACACCGGCGAGGTCCTCGAACTAATCGAAAGTCAAATCCTGCGGATCAACAGCCAGCTGGACGCGGTGGCAGCGTCGGCCAACGATCAGTCGGTGGCGCTTGCCGAGGTGAACCGGGCCGTCAACCAGATGGATGATGTGACACAGCAAAATGCTGCCATGGCGGAGGAATCCACCGCCGCCAGTGTTGCACTGGCCAACGAGGTAAGGCGCCTTCGCGGTATCGTTTCGGGCTTCCAACTAGAAAATAAGAGGAGCGCTTCGCTTGCAAATGAAGGGATGACGGAGCCGGGCGGGGCGCCAAGGGTCTCACCGGCTCGGCGCATGCTTGCGGTGGTTGCAAACGCTCTCGCCGTCGATAGCAAAACTGCCGACGCCCCGGACGAAGTGATTGCACCGGGGCAATAATTCCGGTGCGGTCACTATCAATGCAGCTCTTACGAATCAGATTCTGGGACTGCGAGTATTGACTAACGAAGAACTTGAATAGCTCCTGCTCGACTGGAGTTCCGCACGATTTGTCGAGTGGCAAAACGGGAAGATGACGCTCCGACAAGGTGAGGCGCCTGCTGGGTCCGAAGACAGCATCCATGAGATCCTCTTGTATGCCGGCGTAAAACCCCTCTGGCGGGTGTCTCCCGCAGCGCGAGCAAGCTTCGCCACGACAAACGTTGGGCGCGGAACACTTCCAGTGAGACTGGTGTCGATTAAGTACTTCCGTTCTCTTGCTCTTCAGATGCCATAGCCGCGACTACACTAGCTGCCGGATCAGGCCATAAGGAGGGTGATGTTGTCCTGGACGTAGGTTTCGAGGCTGCGTGCCGGCCTTCCGGTCAGCACCTCGACGTCAGCGGTGACGAGGGCAGTCCAGCCCTCACGGACCGGATAGAAAATCGATGCGAGGAACGAGGCGTAATCGGCCGGTACGCCTACGTCGGTCAGAATGCCGATGAATGTTTCGTCGTTGAGGGGATTGTAGGCGACGTCTTTCCCGATTGCCGCCGAAATGAGCTTGGCCGCCTCGGCGTAGCCGAGAGCTTCGGGGCCTGTCAGGTTGAAGGCTCTGTTGTCGAACTTCTCGGTTGTCAGGGCCGCTGCTGCGCTTTCGGCGATGTCGCGCGCATCGATGAAGCTGGACTTCCCGTCTGCAGCCGGAACGGCGATCTCGCCGTGGTCGATGCCGGCCTTCCAGAATGTGTGGAAGTTGTCGGCAAACCAGTTCGGACGCAGGATGACGTAGGGAACGCCGGTTTTTTCGAGTGCGATCTCAACCTGGCGGTAAGGGATACTGTCATCGGCATCGACGCCGAGTACGCTCTGAAAAACGACTTTGACGTTGGCGGCGGCGGCGGCCGCGATCACCGGCAACAGCAGGCCCTTGGAATCGACGTATCCGGTCGGCAGCATGACGTAGGCGGCATCGACGTCGGCGAAGGCTGGTGCGATGGTCGCCGGGTTGGCGAAATCGAACACGACGTCTTCAGCGCCCTCCACTGACTTGCCGGAACGCGAAGCGGCGCGGACTGCGTAACCCTTGGCCTGGAGTACCTTGACGAGGGGCGTGCCGACATTCCCGGTTGCGCCGAGAACGAGAATCTTGCCTTTCATTAACAATCTCCTTAGTATCTATTGGAAACCTTGTTTCTGATAGATAGATAGAGTCCGATTGCACTGAAAGAAAGAGGGCACTTTCGGGTCACGTGGTTACTTCAAGGAAACCGTTGAGACGAAAGCAAAGGAAAAACAAAGATGAAGCACGCCTATAATGTTTTTGAAGACCGGTGTCCGACGCGGCTCGTTCTTGACCGGCTGGCGGATAAATGGGCGCTTCTAATCCTTGACCGGCTGGAAGGCGAGCCGGTACGCTTCAACCATCTCAGGCGGGATATAAAGGGCATTTCCCAGAAAGTGCTCTCCCAGACGCTGAAGAAGCTGGAACGTGACGGCCTGATCTCAAGGGCGATTTTTCCGACGGTACCGGTGACGGTGGAATATACGCTGACGTCTCTTGGGCGGACACTGACAGAAACCGTTTCGGCGCTGGCACATTGGGCGGAGCACAATATGGATGCCGTGCTGGCTGCCCAGCAGGCCTATGATGCCCGTGCATAACGCCGGGCTTTTGCTTCAGCCTTTGCATTTTACTCCCGCAGGCTTCGGCGCTTGGGATACCGATTTTGCCCATGTGATGAAGGCCGAGATCGGCGCGACCCAGGTATGGGCCGATTTCAACGTGTGCCTCGCAGCTGACATGTTGAAGAAGCTGCTGCAATGGCGTTCCAGATCAACAACGAAGTCATTCCTCCGGATCTGCCCGCTTCGCTGGCGATGGCAGTATGGTTCCTGCAGGCGCTACTGTGGGCATTGCGCCCTGGAACGAGTCATCGTCGTTGTCTTGGCGCTTGCGGTGCCGCTGGCTTGCGGCGATACTGCTGTTCTCAAATTTCGGGGTAGCGCCCCGTCCCTGGCCTAGTCATCAGGGCGATGTCGCTGATCCGGCGGTGCGGCGGGTGAGCTTCACCCGTTCAACGAAGATCGGTCACCCGGTTGCTGCGGTTCAGGCGGCAACTTTCGGCGCAATCACGAAATCGGGCCACATCCGCATGTCGATGGAGCGGATAATTGTCCACAAGAAGATTGTCGATGGCGTGGTCGAGAAGCTGGTGGCAAAGACGGAGACGCTGCCTGCGGCGATCCCCTCAAGGACCGTCCTTCCTTGCAGATCGAAAGCGGTATGTGCCACAGAAGCGGTCCTACCGTTCAGGAGGAGGCGAAGACGCCACTCGGCAGTATAAGGTCACCTGACATCGGCTGTTTCGGCGGACGGGGGGCAGGGTGTTGGGCGCGTCACCCGGCACAGATCCCACGCCCGGCCTGAGGAATGGTATGAAAATTAAGGCTCTATATTGTCGGCACTCTATAGCCTCCAGCAGAGGCTGAGCTCAGCCTTGGGCATCAGTAAAGAACTTCATGAATCGCTTGCGGGAGCGCTCGATATGATCTCTCATCGCCGCCTCGGCCCCTTTAGGATTCCTGTCTTTGATTGCGGCTAGAATCCGCGCATGCTCCTTGTTTGCATCGGAAGTCGCCCGCGTGTGAAAATAGAGGCGGAAAAGATGCACGTGGGTGTGAAGACGTGCCAGCGCCTCATGAATAAGTGCGTTTCCGCTGCCGACAGCAATTGCATCATGAAAGGCGCCGTCGCTTTGCGCGAAGCGGCTGTAGGCTGAACGCGCATCCTCGTTGCGGATCTGACGCATATCCGAATCGATGGCCTCGAGCGATGTGATGGCCTCGTCAGACATAAGCTTCGCCGCCTGGGCTGCCGCAAATGGCTCCACCAGCATGCGAAGGTCGTAAAGCTGCTCCAACCCCGAAAGATCCATCTGCGGCGCTGCGCTGTATCCGATGAGGTGCGTCTTTACCACCAGCCCTTGAGCTTCAAGCCGTGAAAGCGCTTCACGGATGGGTGTTTGCGAGACGCCGAGTTCCCGCACCAGATTGTCGACGGCAATGCGACCACCAGGCGGGATCTTTAGTGACATGAGCTGTGAGTAGATGGCTCCATAGACCTCGTCGCCGAGCCGGGTGGGGCGCCGTAGCAATCCTGTGTCGCCGTTCTTCAGCTCACCATTTCGATTCGTCATTTTCAAAATTCCTTCTTGACGCAGCAATTTCTTATCAACATAGTGCGGAAAATGCAATCAGATATCCGATCGGATTTGATCTATGATTACGGTTTCCGTGGATAATATTCGCGAAGTTGCCCGGCTGGCCCTCCACCGCGCCGGCGTACCGGAAGAGCACGCATCAGAACAGCTTGATCTCTTGCTGGAAGCCGATTTGAGGGGGGTACCCTCCCACGGGCTGTTGCGCCTCAGTCGCATCATTCGCCGGATTGAGAACGGCGTTACGGACCCGCACGCCCGGGGCGAGCATAGATGGCGCAAGGAGGCGTTTCTGGCCGTCGACGGTCAGCGCGGTCTTGGGCCGGTCGTCGCGAACCGGGCGATTACTTCATTGATAGAGCGTGCGAAGGTCACCGGCATTGCCGTCGCTGCCATCCGCAATTCTAATCACATAGGGATGCTCGGCTGGTACGCAGAGCGTGTAGCAGAGCACGGTTTATCGATCATTGCACTGTCAACGAGCGAGGCGCTTGTTCATCCCTGGGGCGGGCGCAAGGCCATGATCGGGACCAATCCGATCGCAATAGGCGTGCCGACGGGTGGTGCTCCCTTCATGATGGATACGGCGACGAGTGTTGTTTCGATGGGCGAGATTCACGATCACGCCAACCGGCGCCAGCCAATCCCCCCTCATTGGGCGCTGGATGAAAACGGAAATCCCACCACAGACGCGGCCGCCGCGAAGAAGGGGGCAATTGCTCCCTTCGGTCAAGCAAAAGGATACGCCTTGGGTCTCGGCTTTCAGCTGCTTGTGACAAGCCTGGCCGGAGCCGCGATCGGGCGAGACGTCACGGGAACGCTCGACGATACGACGGTGTGCAACAAGGGAGACCTATTCATTGTCATCGACGGTCCGCAGCGGGACCTGCAGGCCTATCTCGAGGCACTCCGCGCGTTGGAGCCAGCAGATGGCTTTCCGGCCGTCGTGATCCCTGGAGAGCGCGGGCGAGCCTGTCGCGACCAGCGCCTGAAGGAGGGCGTGCCGCTTGCTGAGGAAGTCTGGCAACAAATTCAAGTTCTAGCCGGCCTTGGTGCTGCTGAATGAAACAGGAGGTTTTATTGACTCTATTTGGAGCCCTGCGCACCCCGCGCAATCTCGTTTTCGGGGCCGGCCAACGCGCCGCCCTTCCGGGCTATGCCGCAAAGCTCGGTCGTCGTGCGCTAGTCGTCACGGACGCTCGGTTGAGCAACGAGGCAGATTTTCGCAAGATGGTGGACGGTCTGGCATCGTCAGGTGTGGCAGTGCACGTTTTCGACGGCACCATTGCGGAACTCCCGCTTGAGTGCATCGCTCAGGGTGTGGAAGCCGGCCGCAAATTTGGTGCAGACCTCGTCATCGGCATCGGCGGCGGCAGCTGCCTGGACGCTGCCAAGGTTTGTGCACTGCTTCTCGCACACAAGGGTAAGCCCAGCGACTATTATGGCGAGTTCAAGGTCGCCGGTCCCATATTGCCGCTGATTCTTCTGCCAACCACCTCCGGGACCGGCTCTGAGGTAACGCCGGTGGCAGTCATCACAGATCCCGATCGAGCTGTGAAAGTCGGAATTGCAAGTCCGGAACTGATTTGCCACACGGCGATCTGCGATCCTGAACTGACGTACTCCTGTCCGCCCAGCCTCACCGCAGTTTCCGGTGCCGACGCGCTCACACATGCAATCGAGGCCTACACGACCATTCGTCGCACACCGACCGACACGATCGTGCATGATCATGTCTTCCTGGGCAAAAACGCCCTGAGCGATGCCTATGCCCTGCTGGCCATATCCCACATCTCTTGCAGCATTAAACGTGCTTATGATCATGGCGACGATCACACAGCGCGCGAACGCCTGATGCTGGGGGCGACGACAGCAGGTCTTGCTTTCGGGACGGCCGGGACTGCAGCGGCTCACGCCGTCCAGTATCCGATTGGAGCCATGACCCACACGGCCCACGGCGCGGGCGTCGCTGTCATGATGCCCTACGTAATGGAGCTCAATCGCAATTTTTGCGAGCCGGAACTGGTCGAGATTGGCAAGGTCATGGGACTTGATCTTGAGGGCCGATCCTCGTTCGACGCTGCCAGCGAGACGATAGATGCGGTTGCAGCACTCTTCGCGTCGATTGGAATCCCGAAGTCGATTGCCGACTTGGGAATCGTGGAGGCTCAGTTGCCGCAAGTTGCCGAACAGGCGATGGGCAGTGCCAGACTGATCAAGAACAATCCGCGCCCTCTCGATCCGACAGTCATGACGAGTCTGGTCGGCGCTGCCTTCACGGGTGATCGAATTGGACTGAGGAACGATGTAAAAGCATGGAAGGTAAATTGACAATGACGCAAACAATGACGTCCCAGATCAGCTTTGACCTCAAACAAGTCCCTACTGACCTCTATATTGCTGGAAAGTGGCGCCCTGGAGCCTCGGCTAGGCGCATCGACGTTCTTGACCCGTCTACCGGTCTTGTCATCTCAGACGTTGCCGACGCAACGATCGAAGATGCTCTAGACGCTGTTCAGGCGGCGTACGATGCGGGGCCGGCCTGGGCGGCGACAGCACCGCGGAAAAGATCAGAGATTCTGCGCCGATGCTTTGAGCTGATGGTCGAGCGAAAGGACATGTTGGCGGAGTTGATCAGCCTCGAAAACGGCAAGGCATTGAGTGACGCCCACGGTGAAGTGACCTACGCCGCCGAGTTCTTTCGCTGGTTCTCGGAAGAAGCAGTTCGCCTGAACGGCGAAATCTCGACCGCCCCCTCAGGGGCGAACAAGATCGTGGTTCAACATCAACCGATTGGCGTTGCAGTCCTGGTGACACCCTGGAACTTTCCCGCAGCGATGGCTACACGCAAAATCGCACCGGCCCTTGCCGCCGGCTGCACCTGCGTGCTGAAACCGGCGACAGAGACGCCGTTGACCGCCTATGCGCTTGCAGCACTGTATGCTGAGGCGGGGGTGCCGGATGGTGTTGTCAATGTGATCACGACTGAACGGTCAGGCGCCGTGGTCAGCAAGATGTTGCATGATCCGCGTGTCCGCAAATTGTCATTTACCGGTTCTACTGAAGTCGGTCGAAAGCTCCTGCACGAAGCGGCCGACACGATCATCTCCTGCTCAATGGAACTTGGTGGAAATGCACCATTCATAGTTTTCGATGACGCTGACCTGGATGCCGCCATCGAGGGCGCGATGGTTGCTAAGATGCGCAATGGCGGCGAAGCCTGCACGGCTGCCAACCGCTTCTATGTGCAAACGGGTATCGTCGAAGCTTTCTCGCAAAAGCTTACGGAACGCATGGCGGCACTGACGGTCGGTGCAGGCTACTCCAAATCCACCCAGTGCGGACCGGTCATCAACAGGAAGGCACTCGATCGAATTGGTGGCCTGGTGACGGATGCGACCGAGCGCGGGGGGAAGGTGCTCACGGGAGGTGCTGCCCTTGATCAAGACGGCTTCTACTTCCCACCCACGGTTATTCGCGATGTCCCAGCTGATGCGGCGATTGCCAACGAGGAAATTTTTGGGCCGATCGCCGCCTTGAGCACCTTCGAAAGCGAAGATGAGGTTATCGCTGCGGCCAACAACACCGAATACGGCCTGATCGCCTACGTCTTCACGCGTGATCTTGGCCGCGGCCTCCGCGTTTCGGAGAGACTCGAGGCTGGAATGATAGGTCTCAACCGTGGCCTGGCATCAGATCCAGCCGCGCCGTTCGGCGGCGTAAAGCAAAGCGGACTTGGGCGAGAAGGAGCTCATCATGGCATCCTGGAATTTTGCGAGACCAAGTACATTGCTGTGACCTGGTAACAGCTTGAGAAACTCCTGATCCGGGAACAACAAACAAAAACGAGGTAAAGATGTCGCTGACAAATCCTATCAGATCTGAAATCGCCGACGAGGTGTTCCGAACGCGTGGTGTGTTGACAGAAGTCGTGCCCTTTTCACAGCGGCACCCTGATTTCGAGCTGACGGACTCCTATTGGGTGGTGGAGGAAATGCGTCGGAGGCGAGAAGCAAATGGGGAGAAGATTATCGGTCGGAAGATCGGCTTCACAAACTCAGCCGCTTGGGCAGGCTACGGCATCACTGGGCCGCTCTGGAATTATCTCTACGATACGACGACGTTTCAGCTGAGCGAGACGAGCACCCTTGAGGTTCGCAATTGGCCGAATGTCCGTATGGAGGCGGAGGTTGCGCTGGGTCTCAAGGCTGCGCCCAATACTCAGATGAACGAAGAAGAGCTGCTGGACTGCGTGGAGTGGGTGGCACTTGATTTCGAGGTCTGCACGTCAATCTTTCCGGACTGGCAATTCAAGGTCGCCGACGGCGCAGCCACTGGTGTCCATGTTGCTTTGCTTCTTGGCGAGCGACACCCGATTGCTGGCGACCACGGGAAGTGGGCAGCGCAACTTGAGAGTTTTACTGCCACGTTGTCCAGCGACGAGGGTTTGTCCGCGACCGGAGGGGGAGCTCAAGTGCTTGGGGGCCCGATCAAGGCCTTTCGCTACCTGGTGCGTGAGCTGGAGCGCTTTGGTGGCCAGCCGTTGGCTTCCGGCGACATCGTCACCACCGGTACATTAACGGTCGCCCTGCCTGCCCAATCTGGCCAGCGATGGAAGGCGACGACGTCCGGGATCGCATTCGAGGAGATCAGCCTGGATCTTGTCTAGCAGGCGCAACCGCCCGCCTGTTGAAACAACCGGAAATCAAGAAAGGAGATGAGGGGATGACCTATTTTTCAAGATCCGAAATGACACGCAGAAGCGAGGCGCTGCGGCAGAAACTCGCTGCCGCAAACATCGACTTCGCGTTCATGCATACGGCTGACAGCGTCTTTTACATGAGCGGTGTCCCGCTGCTTTCGGAGTGGGGCCGACCCATGTGGGCGATACTGCCCGTATCCGGCACCAGCGCCGTTTGCGGGGCAGCGCTCGAACAAGAGACCATGGAAGCTCACAGCGTTTTCGACGAGGTTCTCGCTTATGGGGATGACGAGAATGTCGTCCATACCAGCCTCAGGATGTGCGCCGATTTCATTGCCCGACAGAGTTCAGGCACAGTTCGCATCGGGATCGAGGAAGCGCTGATGCCGGTCGGCATCCATCGCGCTCTGACAGCCAGGTTCTCACAGGCGGAATTTGTTGAGATCAGCCCACTGATTGAGGACCTGCGTCTCATCAAATCCGATGAAGAGGTCCGTCTTCTCGAACTCGGCGGCCAGTTGGCAAAAATTGGCGCAAATGCGTTTCTTGAAGCTCTTCACGAGAACGTCACCGAGCTTGCGGTGGCAGCGCACGCAGTCGCTGAGACGAACAAGGCAATGGGAGCATTGTCCATCAATGGTCTCACGAGCACCTATGCCTACGCCCAGTTTGGCGATCACACACTCACGCCGCATCTGCATCCGACCAGTCGGCGGCTGAAACGTGGCGATCTGGTTGCACTGAACATCTTCCCCGTGATGTGGGGCTACTGCACCGAACTTGAACGCACGTTTGTGTTCGGTGAGCCGACGCAGGCTCAGAAGAAGCCGCTCGACGCGGTGAATGAAGCCTTCGATGCCATCAAGCTGGCGCTTCAGCCGGGCGTCACCATGTCAGACATGGCGCTTATGGAACGCGAGATTTTCCGAAAGGTCGACCTTGCCGACTACGTGCGCCACGGAACCGGACATGCGCTCGGTATCATGATCGGTGCTGGCGGACGCGAAGAGCGTGGAGAGTTGCGGGTCTACAATTCCGGAAAGCTCATGGCCAACATGGTCAATTCGGTCGAGCCTGCGGTCTACATACCGGGTGTCGGCGGTTTCCGACATTCTGATGTGATGCTCATCACCGAAGATGGTGCCAGGAACACTACCGACTTTCCGCGTGACATCGGTTTTTGAGATGTGGTGAGCGCGGCGCGAGGAGGAATCGCGCGCCAGCTAAGAGCAAAGAAGGAGGCAAGATGACGCCGCCCAAGGCGTCCACAGCAGTACATCCAATCAGCATAAACTCAACAGAGGGAACTCAAAAATGAAAAAAGCACAGATTCAATCCAGCGGCTGGGCGACATCTTCGCGCCGTCTCTTCCTGGCAGCCTGCGTCAGCGCAGCATCCCTTGCCGCTTTGCTGGGTCCGAGCCCAGCGGCGGCCGACGACAGCGAGATCGTTTTGGGAGCATTGATGCCACTTTCTGGCGCAGGCGGTCCATTTGGTCAGGAAATGCTCGCTTCGGCGAAAGTTGCACTCGAGGAGATCAACGCGGCCGGCGGACCCTTGGGTCGTAAGATCAGACTTGTTGAGGAGAACGACGAGACCAATGCTGAGGCTGGCGTTCGCGCTGCGCGCAAGCTCGTTGACGTCGACAAGGTGAGCGCAATCTTCGGAACCTGGGCAAGCAGCGTCACGCTTGCCGTTGCACCCATTGTCCAAGAGAAGGGCTTGATCCTGCTGTCCAATTCGGGTGCGAGCCGCATCACAGAAGTCCAGAAGAAGGGACATGTGTTCCGGCTTGAACCGGACGACCTGCTGTTCGGAAAGGCTTACGCCGAATACGCCGCCCAGCAAGGTTGGAAAAAGGCAGCGGTCCTCGGCTTGAACGTACCCTTCACCCAGAGCACAGTTGACGCTCTGAAGCAGCGCTTCGAAGAGCGCGGCGGCAAGATCACGAGCTTCGTCACGTATAACGAGGAGCAAACGACTTTCACCACGGAAGTTGCGCGCGTCCTGTCTGACCAGCCCGACTTCGTCCACATCTCTGGCTACGAACCAGACACGATCGCGATCCTGAAGGCTGCTTACCAGTCAGGCTTGACCACCCGCTTTATCGTCCCGGGCTTTTCTGTCAGTGCCGACTTGATCAAGAATGCCGGTCCTGCAGCGGACGGCCTGCTTCTGGTCGAAGAGGGCGTTTCCGAGGACTCGCCCGCCTATCAGCGGCTCGCGAAACAGCTAGGCTCTGATCGCTACTACTCCTTCGGCGCGCAGGCCTATGACGAAATGGTCATTCTTGCGCTTGCGATCGAAGCGGCAAAGTCGACAGACGGCAAGGCGCTTGACAAGGCGATCCGTGAGATCACCGGCACTGGCGGCACCAAGGTCACGTCGTTTGCTGAAGGGGTGGCAGCGCTGCGAAAGGGCGAGCGCATCGACTACGACGGCGCGTCGGGACCGCTCGACTTCGATGCCAACGGCAACATTGCAAAGGCGAACTTCCGCGTTTCCGAGGTCAAGGACGGCAAGACCGCTCCTGTCGGGAAGATCAGCGAAGTGCAGTTTTAATCGCACCGATTAAGGCGCCGCATTGGTGCGGCGCCTTCAGCCGAAGGTAACGCCACGATGGAATTCAAGATCTACCTCATCTCGGCGCTCGTGATGGCTGCGATATGGAGTCTGCCAGCGGCAGCCATTTCGCTCATCTACGGTGTGCTGCGCTATCCCAATTTTGCAATCCCCGAGTTCATGACGCTCGGTGCCTATCTCACGCTTCTTCTCTGCGGTTTCTCATTGCCGCTGTGGGCGGCTGGGCTTCTGGCGGCGGTCGTTACAGGCCTTATTGCGCTTGCGGTCGACCAGACGGCTTTCCGCTTCGTGCGGAAGGCTGGAATTCTCCCGCCGGTGCTGCTTTCCTTGGGGCTGATGCTGGTCCTGCAAAATTTGGTTCGTTTCGGATGGGGCAACGGAAACCTGCAGTTCCCGATCCTGCCGATGCGACCGTTCATCATTGCCGGCTTCATCATCACGCCGGTGCAAGCTGCAATCATCGGGCTGGTCATCGTCATTCTTGCAGGGGTTTTCCTGGGCCTGCGCTACACCGAGTTTGGTCGCGCGGTACGAGCAACGTCGACCAATCCCCAGCTTGCCATCGTAACAGGTGTCCAGCCTGAACGGGTTTATGGCGCCGTCTTGTTTGCAGCCGGCTTCCTCGCTGCCGTCGGCGGAATTGTGCTGGCGACCGAGACGTCTCTTAATCCGCTTCTTGGCTGGCGCGTTCTGATACCCCTTTTCGCAGTCGCGATCCTGGGCGGTCTTGGGAGTGTTGTCGGTGCTGCACTTGCCGCGGTACTGGTGGGCCTGACGTCAGAGTTCAGCCTCTTCATCCTGCCATCGAGCTACAAAACCGCGCTGGCATTTCTCGTACTTACCCTCGTCTTGCTGGTTCGCCCAAGCGGCCTTGTGAAATCCAGGAGCTAAGCCATGATCGACTATCTCATCGCGATCCTGATCTTTGCGGGCATCTACGGATTTGTGGCGCTCGGTCTCAACATCCAATGGGGCTTAACCGGGCTTATCAATCTGGGTCAGGTCGCATTCTTCGCAGTTGGCGCGTACACGTTTGCCCTTCTTTCGAAAGCGGGCGTCCCCTTTCTGCTGGCGGTCGGTGTGGCGACGGCCTTGAGCGGTGTCTTCGGTGCTGCCGTTGCAATGTTCACACCGCGTCTGCGCGAGGATTACCTCGCCATTGTAACACTCGGTTTCAGCGAGTTCGTCAGGTTGGTCCTGCTGAATGAGAAATGGCTGGCGGGGGGACCTGACGGGGTTGCAGGCGTACCGCGTCCCGCATCATTCCCCGGACTTGGATCGGAGACTTCCTTTCTGGTCGTCACGGCACTCGCGCTTGCGTTCGCCTTCTGGTTCACCCGGCGTATCGAGCGTTACCCCATCGGGCGGACGCTCAAGGCGATCCGGGAAGACGAGGGCGTTGTCACCTCCGTCGGCAAGGTCGCACTGGCATACAAGACAAAAGCATTCCTGTTGGGCGCAGCTTTGGCTGGCTTGGGTGGCGCGTTTTTTGCCAGCTACCTCAGCTACATCTCGCCGGATATGTTTGGTCCGAACGTGAGCATTTACGTCCTTGCGGCCGTCTTGATTGGCACACAGGGCTCGAGCGTGGCAACTCTCCTGAGCACGGCTCTGGTTGCTGCGCTTCTTGAAGGGACGCGCCTGCTCAAGGACTACATCACATTTGTCGATGGTGTGGAATTGGCGGCTCTGCGCCTGATGGTGCTCGGACTTGCATTGATCGCGATCGTAATGGTTCGCTACCGCCCGGGGAGGGCATGATGAAACAGATACTCGAGATCAAGGACGTCAGCCGGCGTTTTGGAGGCCTGCAGGCCGTCAACAAATGCCGGTTCTCCGTCCGCGCCGGCAGCATAACCGGGCTCGTCGGGCCGAACGGAGCCGGAAAGTCCACCCTTTTCAGTTTGGTCAGTGGTTTCGTTCGCCCCGACAGCGGCGAGGTCCTGTTCGATGGGAACCACATCGAAAAGCTGAGCGCGCACGATATCGCACGGCTCGGCCTTCGCCGCACGTTTCAGATTCCGCGCGAACTTAAACAGATGACCGTGCTTGAGAACCTCCTGCTGGTGCCCGAGGGGCAGTTCGGCGACCAGGTGCGGTCGGTCCTCTTGCCCGGCAAGCGCGTTCGCGACGAGGAAAGGATCAACCTGCAGAAGGCGCAGGGGGTCTTGGAAATGGTCGGCTTGGGGGAAAAGGCTCAACACCCGGCAGCCCTACTTTCGGGTGGTCAGAAAAAGCTTCTTGAACTTGCCCGCTGCCTGATGGCTGACCCAAAGCTGTTGTTGCTCGACGAGCCTACCGCCGGAGTCAATCCGACCCTCATACGACATCTGATGGCGGTTCTCAGGCGCATCCATGCCTCTGGTGTGACGCTGTTGATCATCGAGCACAACATGACGGTCATCATGGAACTGTGCGAGCGGGTGATCGTCATGGACAGGGGGCAGGTAATTGCCGCAGGCACGCCTGTTGAGATTCAATCGAACAAGGAAGTGCTGGACGCCTATCTTGGAGGGGTGAGCGCATGAACAAGAAGATCATTTTAACAGCCGAGTCCCTTGTCGCCGGTTACGGCGAGATGCAGATCTTGCATGGAGTGAGCCTAGATTTGGCCGCAGGTGAGATCGTCACCATTATCGGTCCGAATGGTTGCGGTAAGTCAACTTTATTGAAGACACTTGCGGGCCTGTTGAGGCCCAAAGCGGGAACCATCAAGCTGAAGGGGATCGATATCACCCTTGCTCCGACGCGTGATCGTTTGCGCTCCGGTCTGGGATATGTGCCTCAGGTGCGCAACGTATTCGCCACGATGAGCGTCGAAGAAAACCTGCGTATGGGTCTTTTTGCCGTCCCGGGTTCGGTCAAGGAGCGGCAGGCGGTGGTGCGTGAAATTCTGCCCAACCTGGCCGATTACTGGACAGCGACCGCTGGCAAGCTAAGCGGCGGCCAGCAGCAGGTCGTGGCGCTCGGCAGGGCGCTCATGGCCGGACCCTCGGTCTTGCTGCTTGACGAACCAAGCGCTGGCCTGTCGCCCAAGGCGACAGACGAAGTATTCCAGCACATACGCGAGATAAGTCATCGACAAGGCGTCGGCGTGCTGCTGGTTGAGCAGAATGCTCACAAGGCGCTGGAGATTTCCGATCGCTGCTACATTCTTGCAGAGGGAAAAAACCAGATTGATGGGAGCGCCGAGAGCATCATGAACAATCCCGTCGTCGGAAAGATCTATCTTGGCGCTCACGCTGAAGCAGTTTGAAGGACGGTCAGGTGCGGCCGCAGCCGCCAGCTTCTGAAGTTTTCGACTTTGTCGAGAAAGCGGAAGCAGCGCGATCCGTTGACTGCTCAAGCGGCTGCTAACGGTAGCCGCTTGATAGATTCTCTAAGACGAACTCTCTTTGGACACCAGCGGGCCGCAAATCTGGACGCCCAGCGCCCAGCAAGCTCTAAAGGAGGATCGATTACCTAAATCAGTCTTCCGCTGAACCAGGGATATCACCGCACAGAAGCTGTTTCGAAAGCCCGAAGCCCAATTTCATGAAAGCGCCTGCAGATAGCGGGGGACCCTTCCGTTGCTGGCAGCTTGAGCCGCGTGCATGATAGCATTGCTATCCAAG
>NZ_JBOBHU010000038.1:0-20791 GCF_050587665.1 Rhizobium sp. Nf11,1
AGTCCTTTATCTCCCGCAACATCACAATCAGCTATCGCCGGCGCGAAGACTTCATCTTCGCCGGTCCGTTCCCGCATGCCGGATATCATTGCTGGAAAATCAACAGGACGTAGGCCAGAAAAAGCACGAGATGGACCGCACCCTGCATCAGATGCGTGCGACCGCTGGCAAAGGTGATGATGCTGACGGCAAGAGTGAGCAGCAGCATCACGAGATCTCCATGCTCCAGTCCGAGTGTTACCGGGTGTCCGTAAAGGCGGCTGATGACGAGCATCGCCGGCACGGTCAGCCCGATCGTCGATAAGACCGACCCGAGAAAAATATTAATGGAGCGTTGAAGATTGTTGGCGATGGATGCGCGTACGGCGCTGATGGCCTCGGGGGTCGCGACAAGAATGGCCATGACGACACCGCCAAACGCAGTTGGAGCCTGCAGGGTTTCGATGATGTAATCGATCGGCCGCGCGAGTTGTTCGACCAAGAAGACCACCGGTCCCATATAGGCGAACAGCAATAGGGCGTGAGGCCAAACCGGCGGGTGGTGAAGCGCAGCTTCGCCAAGAGGTTCGCGGCGATTGCTGCCGTCGGTGAAGTAGTCCTGATGGCGACCGGCTTGCAGAAACAGAAACGTGGCATAAAGACCGACGGAGAGTATGCCGAGGACCAATTGCCGTGGTGCCGACGGGTGCTGTCCGTCCGGGCCGGAAAGAAATGTCGGCATCACCAGGCTGAGCGTAGCCAAGGGTACGATGACACCGAGATAGGCGTTGGCGCCCTGGAGGTTATGCTGTTGCTCCGGCCGCCGCCATGCACCTAGGAGCAATGACAGGCCGACCATGCCGTTCAGGATGATCATAACGACCGCAAACAAGGTGTCGCGGGCCAGGGTCGGATTGTTTTCGCCGTGAATCATCACGGCGGAAATCGCCATCACTTCGATCGAAGTGATGGCGAGCGTCAGAATAAGGGTGCCGTAAGGCTCCTTAAGGCGCTCCGCAAGGTGATCCGCGTGCCGCACGACCAACAGAGCGGAACCGAGCACGACGGTAAACAGCCACGCGAAAACGACGGTGAACCAAAGCGGATCGGAAAGTCGGCTGAAGAGGTCGTCCTGGAAAACAAGGCACGCCAAACTCGTCGCGATGCTGACGCCCAGGAACCATTCCTCGCGCATCAGATCGGTTGCGCCGGTGGGCAATGCCGGCCCGTCAGCCATCGCAACCACCGTGATCCGGCAGATGCCGCCGCAATGCGATCATTGACACCATGGCCTGCCCGATCCTGAGATAAAGGTCGTTCATTTGTCGTCGGCCCACAATAGCAAAAGGACCGTGCTCCAGGCCAGATGGCCGCGACCATTCAAATGCGCACAGCTTGCCTATTCGCGGCCGGTAGCCGGAATCGCTGCGCCGGTAACGACGGCTGCGGCGGGCGATATCAGGAAGGCGATGAGCCGAGCGATCGACTGCGGCGATACCCAGGCGTCGGTTTTTGCATTGGGCATGGCAGCACGATTCTCGGGGGTATCGATCGTGCCAGGCAGAATGCAGTTGGCGGTGATGCGGTCGTCGCGGCACTCGGCAGCAAGCGCTTCCGTCAGCCGGATGACGGCCGCTTTCGAGGCTGCATAGGCTGCCTGGTTAGGACCGGCCTTCACGCCAGGCATCGCAGCGACGTGTACGATGCGGCCGTAGCCTGCAGCCTTCATCGTCGGGAGAACCGCCGCGCTGATCGTCAGCGCGGTGCGGGCGTTTGCCGTCATCATCGTATCCCATTGCGCCGGGGCTTCCGGCCCGACCGGCCCCATCTGAAACCCGCCGACGGTGTTGACCAGTGCGCCTACGCCGCCGAAGCGCTTGACGGCTCGGGCGACGGCGGCAGCGCAGGAGGCGTAATCGGTGAGATCCGTTCCGGCAATCGATAGAAACTCGCTGGACGCGGGAAGCTCGCTGGCCAAAGTTTCCAGCTCCTGGCTCGAACGGTTCATGCAGACGAGTTTCACGCCGGCGCCGGCAAGCTCCCGGACAACGGCGCTGCCGAGGTTGCCGCCGGCTCCCGTGACGATCACGGCTTTCTGGTCGTTCATGGCAAGTGATCTCCTGACGGTGCCGTTGCTGGACGCCGCGCATTGTTGGTCCAGGCTGCGCCGCAACGCAACCCCTGCGCAACCGCGCCAGTCAGGTATCTTGAGAACGTTGGCGGAGCAGTGAGCTCCGCCCGTCATCATCCAGCTCCGTCGCGTTGGGATTCAGTGATATTTTTCCCGTTCGCGGCCGAGAATGTCCGGCGCATCCAACTCGGAGATCGGGCGGGTGACATCTGCCGGGATGTCACCGGTGAGCTGCAGGTCGAGATAGCGAGCGCAGCAGACGCGCAGGAAGGACGTGAAGTTTCCGAGATCATGGCCGGCATCGATCGATTCATGGTGCAGCCGGGTAATCAACTGCACGACGTTCATGCCGTCGCGCCGCGCAATTTCCTCGAGCTTCGACCAAAAGAAGTTCTCCAGCCTCACGCTGGTGACCATGCCGTCGATGCGCAGCGATCGGGTGGTGCTTTCCCACAGCCGTGCATTCGCCTTGATGAAGAGCTCACACATGTCGTCCTCTCGGTGCGGCCTCGTCAAGCGGCGTTGGTCTCGGGTATTGAAGAGGCATCGAGTACGGCCATGAACTGCCGCAGCCAGGAGGGATGCGCCGGCCAGGCAGGCGCCGTGACAAGGTTGCCGTCCGAGACCGCATCAGTGACGGAAATATCTGCGTAAATGCCGCCGGCAAGTTCGACTTCCGGCCGGCAGGCGGGATAGGCCGAGCAGGTGCGGCCCTTCAGCACGCCGGCGGCGGCAAGCAGCTGTGCGCCGTGGCAGATGGCTGCAACGGGTTTTCCGGCATCGAAGAAATGCCGGACCGATTTGATGACGTCGGCATTGAGGCGAAGATATTCCGGCGCGCGACCGCCGGGGATGACCAGGGCATCGTAATCCTCCGCCCGCACGCTGTCGAAAGTGGCGTTCAGCGCGAAATTATGACCTCGCTTTTCCGAGTAGGTCTGATCGCCCTCGAAATCGTGAATGGCAGTGGCGACAGTCTCACCCGCCTTCTTGCCGGGGCAGACGGCGTCGACCGTGTAGCCGCAGGCGAGCAGCGTTTGAAACGGCACCATCGTTTCATAATCTTCGGTGAAGTCACCCGTGATCATCAGGATCTTAGAAGCTGGCATCGCATACTCCTTTGAAACCAACAGAGCGAAGATTAACAAAGACCGCCGAGCAGCAGGTACTATGCGAATACTACAGGCGAAATTCTCGGCCGGAAGTAGATGAGCACCACGACAACGCCTCTATCAGATCCGCTTCCGCACGTGTCTTCTCAAAACCCTTCCACTCCATCGCGCGGCAGGTATCAGACCGTCCTGACCGTCGCATCCGGGACGGCACAGGCCTCGCCGCCGCCGAAGAGACGGGAACGGGTGAGAAAGCGTTTCTCGCGGCCGTTGTCGAGCGAGAACATGCCGCCGCGGCCCGGCACGACGTCGATGATGAGCTGCGTGTGTTTCCATGCCTCGAACTGGCTGGCGCTGATATAGACCGGCACGCCGCCGATCTCGCCGAGCTTGACGTCGCTGTCGCCGACCATGAATTCATTGGCAGGATAACACATCGGTGAAGAGCCGTCGCAGCAGCCGCCGGACTGGTGGAAGAGGATATCGGGATGGTCCCGCTTGATTTCTGCAATCAGATCAAGGGCCGCATCGGTTGCGAGAACACGCGGTTCGCCGTCGACGGTCGTTTCCATAGTTCTTCCTCCTAAAGTTTGGGGGAAGAAAAAACCTCCCCGACCCCTCCCCACAAGGGGGAGGGACTCAACTTGTTGAACTGCCTCGTTCTAAAAGCGATGTATCGCCTTGCTGAGACTTCGGTAGGGAAAGCTGGTGGAGCGGCATCTTAAGCCGCTCCCCCTTGTGGGGAGGGGTTTTGAACCTCTCCCATATGAAAACATCTCAGAAGAAACCGAGCGCCTTCGGGCTGTAGCTGACCAGCATGTTCTTGGTCTGCTGGTAATGCTCGAGCATCATTTTGTGAGTTTCGCGACCGATGCCGGATTGCTTGTAGCCGCCGAAGGCGGCGTGGGCGGGATAGGCATGGTAGCAGTTGGTCCAGACGCGGCCCGCCTGGATCTCGCGGCCGAAACGGTAGCAGCGATTGGCGTCGCGGCTCCAGACGCCGGCGCCGAGACCGTAGAGCGTGTCGTTGGCGATTTCGAGCGCCTCCTTCTCATCCTTGAAGGTCGCGACCGAGACCACGGGTCCGAAGATCTCCTCTTGGAACACCCGCATCTTGTTGTGGCCCTTGAAGATCGTCGGCTTGACGTAATAGCCGTTCGCCAATTCGCCGCCGAGATCGTTGCGCGAGCCGCCGGCCAAAACCTGGGCGCCTTCCTGCTTGCCGATGTCGAGATAGGCGAGGATCTTCTCAAGCTGCTCCGTTGATGCCTGGGCGCCGATCATCGTTTCCGGATCGAGCGGGTTGCCCTGTTTGATCGCCTCGACGCGTTTGACGGCCTTTTCCATGAAGCGGTCGTAGATCGATTCCTGGACGAGGGCGCGGCTCGGGCAGGTGCAGACTTCGCCCTGGTTGAGGGCGAACATCGCAAAGCCTTCGAGCGCCTTGTCGAGAAAGTCGTCATCCTCCGCCATCACGTCGGCGAAGAAGATGTTCGGCGACTTGCCGCCGAGTTCGAGCGTCACCGGAATGAGGTTCTGGCTGGCATATTGCATGATGAGCCGGCCGGTCGTCGTCTCGCCGGTGAAGGCGATCTTGGCGATGCGGGGGCTGGTTGCCAGCGGCTTGCCGGCCTCGATGCCGAAGCCGTTGACGATGTTGAGCACGCCGGGCGGCAGGAGATCGCCGACGAGTTCGGCCCAAAGCAGGATCGAAGCGGGGGTCTGTTCGGCGGGCTTCAGCACCACGCAGTTGCCGGCGGCAAGTGCTGGCGCCAGCTTCCAGGTCGCCATCAGGATCGGGAAGTTCCACGGAATGATCTGGCCGACGACGCCGAGCGGCTCGTGGAAGTGATAGGCGATGGTGTCATGATCGATCTCGCCGATCGAACCTTCCTGGGCGCGGATGCAAGAGGCGAAGTAGCGGAAGTGGTCGATCGCCAGCGGAATGTCGGCCGCCATGGTTTCGCGGATCGGCTTGCCATTGTCCCAGGTCTCTGCCTGGGCAAGCAGTTCCAGTTTGTCTTCCATGCGCCGGGCGATCTTCATAAGGATATTGGAGCGCTCGGCGGCGGACGTGCGGCCCCATTTTTCCTTGGCCGCATGGGCCGCGTCGAGCGCGAGATTGATGTCCTTTTCATCGGAGCGTGGGATGTCGCAGAGTTTGCCGCCTGTGACCGGCGTCACGTTTTCAAAGTATCTGCCTTCGACCGGCTCGCGCCATTCACCGCCGATATAGTTGCCGTATTTCAGCTTGAACGGCGATTCCACGATTTTCTGATGAAGCATGTCATCCTCCCTTGATGGTCCAGGTTCCCAAGCGAACCAGTGTGAGGAAAATGCGCATGTTTCAGCGGCCGGAACAGAGCATGTCATCCATATCGCAGTGCACACTGTCGCAGGGATGCGACAGGATCGTGTCGTGATTACCGCATGTCGATGGAACCTTCGTGGGCGTGCTCAGTGAAGGTCGAACTTCTTCATCTTTCGGTGCAGAGTGGCGCGACTGATCCCGAGTGCTGCGGCTGCCTGCGAAACGTTACCGCTAGTACGCGACAGCGCGCGCAGCAAGGCTGCCTTCTCGGCTTCGATGATCTCCTCCTGCTGCGAGACCCCAGCCTCATGCAGGGCATCGGCGGCAGGGATGCCGGTGGCGATCCGCCTGTCGTCCAGTTGCAGCGCGATGCGGGCGGCGCGGGTTGCGCCGAGCACGAGGTCGTGCCGATCGACAGCGAGCAGAGCGGCGGCGGAATTGGCGGGGCTCGGGACCATCAGGAAACGGGCGCCTGCAAAGGCCGAACGAAAGAGATTGAGTTCAATGCGCATGGCCGCATCGCGCACGGTCTGCGTCAGGATCGCCAAGGTCATCTCGTTTACGTCGTTGCGGCAGGTAGAGATATCAAGCGCCGCGGCCAACCGGCCACGGTGATCGCGGATCGGCGCCGTCGTGCAGCTGAGGCTGGTATTTGCGCAGAAGAAATGCTGATCGCGGAAAATGGCGACGGCGCGTTCATCGGCGAGCGCCGTGCCGATGCCGTTGGTGCCGATGCTCGCCTCGGTCCAGATTGAGCCGGTCCAGAGGCCGAGTTTGTGAAATTCCTTGTCGTCGCCGGCAGCCCCGCGGCGCTCCAGCGCAATGCCGTTCCTGTCCGTCAGAAGCAAGCAACAGCCGGCCTTGCCGACGGTGCTGAAGAGACGATCGAGCTCTTCCGTCGCGCTGGCAATCAGCTGCCCGGACTGCTCGCGGGCGCGCCGGAACTCCTCGTCGGTCAGGCGCAGCGGCGCCCGTTCGTCCTCGGGTGCGAGCTGGTGCATCGTCATGCACCGCCGCCAGGAGGCGACCACCGGAGAACTGGCGGCGGCGGAGTCGCGTTGGGCCGACGTGTAGACGTGCTCGGCATGTGCAGAGTGTTCGTGCATCGGCTCCTCCCACCGAAATTCAGCGCAGTCTGGTGGAAAAGCCGCGGGTTTGCAATCAGCCCGCACTTGGCGGTCCTCAATCCCCGACTCTTCCCGACGAAAGGACTGAATTCACATTTCGGTGTTCGTGCCGTCTTCGTTGTAACAAAAGACTGCTCCTGTCCGTAGTTCTGTGCAGAAACGAAGTTTGCCGGCGAGGAGAATCGACCGTGTTGAACAGACGATTGTTGCTGATGGGCGCCGCTTTCGGAGCGATGGCAGTTCGCTTGGGCCTGATCGGTGAGGCGATCGCCGGCGAGACCTTCGCGGTGACGCACAGCGAGGCGGAATGGCGCAAGCTGCTGACGCCGGATCAGTATGCCGTCCTGCGCCAGGCGGGGACGGAGTCTCCCTTCACCAGCGTCTTGCTGCACGAGGAGCGGAACGGCAAGTTCGCCTGCGCCGGCTGCGACCAGAACCTGTTTTCCTCGGCGACCAAATTCGACAGCGGCACCGGCTGGCCGAGCTTCTGGGCGCCTCTTAAAGACGCCGTCGGCACGGAGCGCGACACCAGCTTAGGCATGACGCGGACCGCTGTGCATTGCAGCCGTTGCGGCGGCCATCTCGGTCATGTCTTTGATGACGGCCCGAAACCAACCGGGCTTCGCTACTGCATGAACGGTCTTGCCTTGACGTTTCATCCGGCCTCGGCCTGATCGGGGAACAGCTGTTGTCCCGATTCTGTTCTAGCGCGGCAACCAAGCCTCGATGCCGCGCCCGGCTGCACGGCCGGTCGCCAGACAGGCGGTGAGGAGATAGCCGCCGGTCGGCGCCTCCCAGTCGAGCATCTCACCGGCGACGAAGGTGCCGGGCAGCGCCTTCAGCATGAAGTCTTCGTTGATGCTGGTCCAGCGGATGCCACCTGCAGAGGAGATCGCCTCGGCAATCGGCTTTGTATCGAGAACCGGTACCGGCAGAGCCTTGATCACGCCGGCGAGACGTTCGGGATCGGCTCGGTCGCGGTCCGGCGCGAGTTCGCGCAGCAATGCCGCCTTGACGCCTTCAAGCCCGGCACCCTTGCGCAGGCGGTTTGAAAAGCTCGACCTGGTGTCCTGCCGCGTCAAATCGCGCGCCAGCCTTTCGATCGTCCGGCCCGGGGCGAGGTCGAGCGTCAGGGCAGCGCTGCCGTGGTGCAGCAGCCGGTCGCGGAGGCTGGCCGCATGGGCGTAGACCAAGCTGCCTTCGATGCCGCTGCCGGTGATGACGAACTCGCCGGGAAAGGTGCCGGCTTCGGATGTGGCGGTGACCGACTTGACGGGCTCGCCGGCGAAACGCGCGCTGAAGCCGGCGCTCCAGTCGACGACGAAGCCACAATTGGCGGGCCGGAAAGCAGCGATCTCGACGCCCCTCTGGGCCAACCAGGGCAGCCAGGCGGCATCCGAGCCAAGGCGCGGCCAACTTGCGCCGCCAAGCGCCAGCAGGGCGGCGTCGCAATGGACGATGCTACGCCCTTCCGGCGTTTCGAAAACGTAACCGTCTTCGACAAGGCCGGTCCAGCGATGGCGGGTGCGCAACGCAACACCCCGCTCTTCAAGCCGCTTGAGCCAGGCACGCAGCAAAGGAGAAGCCTTCATCACCTTGGGGAAAACCCGGCCGGACGAGCCGACGAAAGTTTCCGTCCCGAGCCCTGCGGCCCAATCCCTGATATCACCGGGAGTAAAGGCGTCGAGAGCGGGACGTAGACGGGCTGAAGCCGTTCCGAAGCGCGTAACGAAACGGGCATAATCCTCGGAATGGGTGATGTTGAGGCCCGACTTGCCGGCCAGCAGGAACTTGCGGGCGAAGGTCGGCATCGCGTCGTAGATCGCCACAGCATGGCCGGAGAGCGAAAGCAGCTCGGCAGCCGCAAGACCCGTGGGGCCGCCACCGATGATCGCAATCCGTTTCTGGCTCATGATGTCTTCGCCCGATTCCTTCCGGCGCAGTTTTGGCGCGGTCGCCGCTCACCTGCAAGGGTGCAGGTCGTCAATGGTGAGAATGCATGCATTGACCATGGTCGGCGAGAATCTCTATGACCCGGCACTGGTCGACGCGGCCGTGGCCGCAGCCCTCCACCATCATTTCCAGCTCGGCCTTCAAAGCCATCAGGCTGCGGATGCGCTGCTCAACCTCAAGGAGGCGAGCCTTGGCGATGGCGTCGGCCGAGGCGCAGGACTGGTTCGGATCATCCTGCAGCGTCAGCAGCGTGCGGATTGCCTCGATCTCGAAACCGAGCTCGCGCGCGTGGCGGATGAAAGCGAGGCGGCTGATGTCGGCAGGTTCGAAGGATCGCTGGTTGCCTTCGCTGCGGCTCGGGGCCGCAAGCAGGCCGATGCTCTCGTAATAGCGCACCGTCGGCACCTTGACGCCGCTCCGGCGTGCGGCTTCGCCGATGGTGATCTTTTTCATGATTTTCCTCTTGCACCTCTAGTCGCTAGAGGATGTAGGAGAAATGCTTCTATTTGGCAAGGAAGCGGATCATGGCGGAGACGAGCGAGACACGGTACCGGGTCGGCGGCATGGATTGCGCCGCCTGCGCGACCAAGATCGACGCGGCGGTCAGACGGGTGGCAGGCGTTGCTGATGTTTCCGTGTCGGTGATGGCGGGCACGATGACCGTCCGGCATGACGGCAGTGACCTCAAGGCGATCGAGAAGAAGGTGACGGGGCTTGGTTATTCCGTCTCGCCCTTTGCCGGAAGCGCAGCCCCTATACCTGAACGCCGCTTGCATCGTCATGACCATCATCATGATCACGGCGATCACGCAGACCACCACCACGCCGGTCATGATCACAGTCATGAAGGCCATGGTCACGACCACGCCCGTGGCGAAAAGGAAATCGAAGGCCTGCATGGGCACGGCTACATGCCGATGACCGGCCCCTGGTGGAAGAGCAGGAAAGGGCGGTTGACCATACTTTCCGGTGCAGCGCTCGTTACCGCTTATACTATCGGCCATCTCGTGCCGGCAGTCGCGTCCTATGCCTTTATCGTCGCCATGCTGGTCGGTCTGGTGCCGATCGCCCGGCGCGCTGTCATGGCGGCCCTCTCCGGCACTCCTTTCTCGATCGAGATGCTGATGACGATCGCCGCCGTCGGCGCCGTCATCATCAACGCGGGAGAGGAAGCGGCAACCGTCGTCTTCCTGTTCCTCGTCGGCGAGTTGCTCGAAGGGGTGGCCGCGGGCAAGGCGCGTGAAAGCATCCAGTCTCTAACGGCCCTGGTGCCGAAAACCGCACTGCTCGAAGACAATGGGCAGATGCGCGAGGTGCCGGCGGAAAGCCTTGCCGTGGGGGCGATCATCATGGTTCGTCCCGGCGACCGCATCTCGGCCGACGGCATCATCGTTTCAGGCGAGAGCGTGATCGACGAGGCGTCGGTGACGGGCGAGAGTACGCCGGTGCGCAAGGGCGTCGACGCCGTCGTTTATGCCGGTACGGTGAATGGCGATGCGGTGCTCCGGGTTCGTGTCACGGCGGCCGCAGCCGACAATACCATCGCCCGTGTCGTCAAGCTGGTGGAGGAGGCGCAGGAATCCAAGGCGCCGACGGAACGCTTCATCGATCGGTTCTCGCGCTATTATACGCCCGGTGTTGTCGTGGTCGCCGCACTCGTCGCGGTCGTTCCGCCGCTTTTCTTCGGCGGTTTGTGGCACGAATGGATCTACAAGAGTCTTGCCATCCTTTTGATCGGTTGCCCTTGCGCACTGGTGATCTCGACGCCAGCGGCGATCGCCGCTTCGCTGTCGGCAGGTGCGCGGCGCGGGCTCTTGATGAAGGGCGGCGCGGTCCTGGAAACGCTCGGCAAGGTGACGATGGTCGCCTTCGACAAGACAGGCACGCTGACCGAAGGCAAGCCCAAGGTGACCGACATCGTCTCCTTCGGATTGAGCGACGCGCAGCTCTTGTCGCGTGCGGCCGTGCTGGAGCGGGGGTCAAGCCATCCGTTGGCACTCGCCATCCTCAACCGCGCCAAGGCCGATGGTGTTCCGGTGCCGCCGGCTTTTGAACTCGAGGCGCTGCCGGGCAAGGGCGTCCGTGGCAAAGTCGGGGGCGAGACGCTGGATCTGCTGTCGCCGTCCGCTGCCCGCGAGCGCGGCGCGCTCAGCGCCGAACAGAGTGCACGCATCACTGACCTGAACGACGAGGGCAAGAGCGTGTCGGTGCTGCTTGTCAACGGCGCTGCGGCCGGTCTGATCGCCATGCGTGACGAGCCGCGTGAGGACGCGGTGGCCGGGCTCTCGGCGCTCAAATCGGCCGGCGTCAAGGCGATGATGCTGACTGGGGACAACAAGCGGACGGCAGCGGCCGTTGCCGGCATGCTCGGCATCGACTGGCGCGGAGAGATGATGCCCGAGGACAAGCAGCGGGTCGTCGGTGAACTGAAGCTCGAGGGTTTCACCGTCGCCAAGGTCGGCGACGGTATCAACGACGCGCCGGCGCTCGCCGCCGCCGACATCGGTATCGCCATGGGCGGCGGCACCGATGTGGCGCTGGAGACGGCCGATGCCGCCGTGCTGCACGGGCGCGTTGGCGACGTGGCGCGAATGATCGCGCTTTCGCAGCGGACGATGCGCAATATCCTCGAGAATATCACCATTGCACTCGGGCTGAAGGCTGTCTTCCTGGTGAGCACGATCATCGGGATCACCGGGCTCTGGCCGGCGATTCTCGCCGATACCGGAGCCACCGTGCTGGTTACGATCAACGCGCTCAGGCTGCTCCGCGTAGAGGAATAAATCCTTTCCTCTTCGGAGCGCCGATTAGGGCCGATCCGGAATCGAAAACCGCAGAGCCGGCTACAGGCCGGCTCTCGTCGTTCAGGCCTTCTCCACAGTTCGTTTTGTTTAAGCCTTCATTATCCATGTTTTTCACAGGAACGCAGTGATTTCAAACCTGCCGTAACGCAACGCACAAACCATCCGTTGACGTGAATTTCGATTCGCGTACTATATCTAGTGTTCAAGGTTCCTTCGATTCGTGAGGATCGCGGGCTAAGACGGGAATATGGTGCGTCTCGCCATGAGGGTGGGGCAAGGCCGGAGCTGCCCCCGCAACTGTGAGCGGAGAGCAACTGTCCGATTTCGGGTCACTGGGGCATGATGCCTCGGGAAGGCTGGGCAGGTGCTTCGACCCGTGAGCCAGGAGACCTGCCTTGAATGAAACGTCCACGGGCGGGGTGTCCGGAAGGTCGCGTGCATGCAGCGGAATGATCCGCGCTGTTGCGCTGCCCCGAACGACCGCATGAGCACTTCGGGGTTTGAAGTCATGTCGAGAGCATCAAGGCCGGCGCCCGCGCACATCCTGCGAGGGACCAAGTCAGGCGTTTAAAGCGCCAACCTTGCCAGATCACTATCAAGCATTTCCCCGGACGCCGCATGGCGCCCGATCCCAGTCCTGCGTCCTGAATTCATTGACTTCACGAGGAACATGATGAGCGTTACCGTTTACAGCAAGCCGGCCTGTGTCCAATGCACGGCCACTTACCGCGCCCTCGATCGCCTGGGCGTGGATTATGAGATCGTCGATATTTCCGAGGATGCCGAAGCGCTCGATCGCGTGCGTGGCATGGGCTACATGCAGGTTCCGGTCGTCGTTGCCGGCGAGCAGCATTGGGCGGGCTTCCGCCCCGACATGATCAGCGCGCTCTCCTGACCGGAGAAAAGGAGTGGGGCTGATCGTCTATTATTCCAGCCGATCCGGGAACACCCATCGTTTCGTCGAGAAGCTGGGATTGCGCGCGGCGCGCATTCCCCTCGGCGCTGAGGCCATCCACATTCGCGAACCCTATGTGCTGATCTCGCCTACCTATTGCGGAAACGGCGGTAAAGGGGCCGTGCCCAAGCGGGTGATCCGCTTCCTCAACGAGGCGGAAAACCGCTCCAACATCCGCGGCGTGATTGCTGCGGGCAACAGCAATTTCGGCGAGACCTATGGGCTCGCCGGCGATGTCATCTCGAAGAAGTGCCGGGTGCCGTACCTCTACAGGTTCGAGCTCCTGGGAACTGCCGAGGATATCTCCAATGTCAAAGACGGGATGGGACGATTTTGGACACGGGAACAAATCTGACGCGGGACGCGGGCGCAAAACCGCTGAAAGCGGCCGAAACACTCGACTATCATGCACTGAACGCGATGCTCAACCTCTACGACGACGAGGGAAAGATCCAGCTCGACAAGGATCGCGTGGCGGCCAAGCAATATTTCCTGCAGCATGTGAACCAGAACACCGTGTTCTTTCACAATCTTCGGGAAAAGCTCGATTACCTCGTCACGGAGGGCTATTACGAGCAGGAGGTTCTCGACCAGTATTCCTTCAATTTCGTCCGCGACCTGTTCGATCAGGCCTATGCCAAGAAATTCCGGTTTCCTACCTTCCTCGGGGCTTTCAAATATTACACCAGCTATACGCTGAAGACCTTCGACGGAAAGCGCTATCTCGAGCGCTACGAAGACCGCATCTGCATGGTGGCGCTGGCTTTGGCGCGCGGCGATGAGGCCCTTGCTCGCGACATAGTCGACGAGATCATTTCCGGCCGCTTCCAGCCGGCAACGCCCACCTTCCTCAATGCCGGCAAGAAGCAGCGCGGCGAACTCGTTTCCTGTTTCCTGCTGCGCGTCGAGGACAACATGGAATCGATCGGCCGGTCGATCAATTCGGCGCTGCAGTTGTCGAAACGCGGCGGCGGCGTGGCCCTGTCGCTGACCAATATCCGCGAGGCGGGCGCGCCGATCAAGCAGATCGAAAACCAGTCCTCCGGCATCATCCCCGTCATGAAGCTCCTGGAAGACAGCTTCTCCTATGCCAATCAGCTCGGTGCGCGGCAGGGGGCGGGTGCGGTTTATCTGAACGCCCATCATCCCGATATCATGCGCTTTCTCGACACCAAGCGTGAAAACGCCGATGAGAAAATCCGCATCAAGACGCTGTCGCTCGGCGTTGTCGTGCCCGACATCACCTTCGAACTCGCCAAGAACAATGAGGACATGTACCTGTTCTCGCCCTACGACGTGGAACGGGTCTACGGCGTGCCTTTCACCGAGATTTCGGTGACGGAGAAGTACCGGGAAATGGTGGCGGACGCCCGCATCTCGAAGAAGAAGATCAAGGCGCGCGAATTCTTCCAGGTCATCGCCGAAATCCAGTTCGAAAGCGGCTACCCTTACATCATGTTCGAGGACACGGTGAACCGCTCGAACCCGATTGCCGGGCGCATCTCCATGAGCAACCTCTGCTCGGAGATACTGCAGGTGAGCGAGGCGAGCGACTATCATGACGACCTTTCCTACAAGCATCTCGGCAGGGATATTTCCTGCAATCTCGGCTCGCTGAACATTGCTGCGGCGATGGATTCGACCGACTTCGGCAAGACGATCGAGACCTCGATCCGGGCGCTGACAGCGGTGTCCGATATGAGCAATATCTCCTCGGTTCCTTCGATCGAGAAAGGCAATGACGAGAGCCATGCGATCGGCCTCGGGCAGATGAACCTGCACGGATACCTCGCCCGCGAACGCATCTTCTATGGCTCTGAGGAAGGCGTCGATTTCACCAACATCTATTTCTATGCGGTGACCTATCACACGCTGCGTGCCTCCAATCGTCTGGCGGTCGAGCGTGGTGTGAGCTTCAAGGGGTTCGAGAATTCGAAATACGCTTCAGGTGACTATTTCGACAAATATACCGAGCAGGAATGGAAGCCGGCCACCGAAAAGGTGCAGGCGTTGTTCGACAAATCGGGCATCCATATTCCGACACAGCAAGACTGGGTGGCGCTGAAAAAGGCGGTGATGGCCTCAGGCCTCTATAACCAGAACCTGCAGGCGGTGCCGCCGACGGGCTCGATCTCCTATATCAACCACTCGACTTCCTCGATCCATCCGATCGTCTCGAAGATCGAGATCCGCAAGGAAGGAAAGATCGGCCGCGTCTATTATCCGGCGCCGTTCATGACCAATGACAATCTCGACTACTATCAGGACGCCTACGAGATCGGGCCGGAGAAGATCATCGACACCTATGCGGCAGCAACCCAGCATGTCGACCAAGGCCTGTCGCTGACCCTGTTCTTCCGTGATACGGCGACGACGCGCGACATCAATAGGGCGCAGATTTACGCCTGGAAGAAGGGCATCAAGACGATCTACTACATCCGCCTTCGCCAGATGGCACTTTCGGGTACGGAAGTGCAGGGGTGTGTGTCGTGTACGTTGTGATTTGATTTCGCTTGTGAGCACTGCCCCTCACCCTAACCCTCTCCCCGTTCTGACGGGGAGAGGGGACTCGCCACACGAGCCGGCAATAAAGACGGATAAGGGTGCGGCATACCCCCTTCGCCCCGCAAGCGGGGAGAAGGTGCCGGCAGGCGGATGAGGGGCAAATCCGGATACATTCCTCAAGAGGACCACCTTATGAACATACAACTCAAGCCAGCCTCGCGCGTGCGCGCCATCAACTGGAATCGCATCGAGGACGACAAGGATCTCGAGGTCTGGAATCGCCTCACCGGCAATTTCTGGCTGCCGGAAAAGGTGCCGCTGTCGAACGACATCCCTTCCTGGGCGACGCTGACGGCGGCCGAGCAGCAGCTGACCATTCGGGTCTTCACCGGATTGACGCTGCTCGACACGATACAGAACGGAGTCGGCTCCATCAGGTTGATGGAGGATGCGGCGACGCCGCATGAGGAGGCAGTGCTTTCCAACATCTCCTTTATGGAAGCGGTGCATGCCCGTTCCTATTCCTCGATCTTCTCTACGCTGTGCTCGACGCCTGATGTCGATGATGCCTATCGCTGGTCCGAGGAGAATGAATTTCTTCAGCGCAAATCAGCGCTGGTCATGGAGCAATATGCCTCCGGCGACCCTTTGAAGAAGAAGGTCGCCAGCGTCTTCCTGGAAAGTTTTCTGTTCTATTCCGGCTTCTATCTGCCGATGTACTGGTCGAGCCGCGCCAAACTCACCAACACGGCCGATATGATCCGGCTCATCATCCGGGACGAGGCGGTGCACGGCTATTATATCGGTTACAAATATCAGCGCGGGCTGGAACGGCTTTCCGAAGAGCGCCGTCAGGAGATCAAAGATTTCGCCTTCGACCTGCTGCTCGACCTCTACGATAACGAGGCGAGATATACCGAAGCGCTCTATGACGGAGTCGGGCTGAGCGAGGACGTCAAGAAGTTCCTCCACTACAATGCCAACAAGGCGCTGATGAACCTCGGCTACGAAGCACTGTTTCCGGCCGAAGCCTGCAAGGTCAATCCGGCGATCCTGTCGGCGCTGTCGCCGAATGCCGACGAGAACCACGACTTCTTCTCCGGCTCGGGGTCCTCCTATGTCATCGGCAAGGCCGTGGCCACCGAAGACGAGGACTGGGATTTCTGAGACTTAATTGCAGTCTCCCCTTATCATTTGCTTCGCCATCGACCACATTCACGGAAAATGAATTCGGTGTTCGTCGGTGATGCGGCGTAGTGGGGTTTCTATGTCCTCTTTTTTGAACAAGGCCGGGGCTGCCGTTGAAACGGATGACGGCGCCTGGCCGATCCGCCGGAGGCGGATCCTCGACTGGCTGGTGAACGAGACGCGCGGCGAGCGCTTCATCGACAACATCCTGGTGGCAATGTGCGAGAAGCTTTTGGCAGCGGGGGTGCCGGTGGCGCGCGCGACGCTGCATTTCAGGACTAACCATCCGCAATGGATCGGCGCCCGCATTCTTTGGAAAGAGGGCATGGCGGAAGCGAAAATCGACACATTCGCCTATGGTGTCGAAACCACGCCGGAATTCTTGAAGAGCCCGGTTAACGCGATCCATCAGGGTGCGGAGGAGTTTCGCAAACAGTTGGAAGGTGCAGCCGAAGACGACGAAGATAGTCTCTTTCAGGAATTGCGCGACGACGGCCTCACGGAATACATCGCCTGGCCGATCGAGCATACTTTCGGAAAACGTCACGTCGTGACATTTTCCACATCTCGGCCGGGTGGTTTTACGGGCGAGCATACCGATTTCCTGCGCGATCTCCTGCCGGCGCTGACCCTGGTCAGCGAGATCAGGCTGAAGAACATCATGGCACGCACGCTGCTGCAGACCTATGTGGGACCGCACGCGAGCGAGCATATCCTGTCAGGTGTCACGACCCGCGGCAGCGGCGCGACCGTCGGCGCGGCCATCATGATCTGCGATCTGCGCGATTTCACGGCGATCTCCGATCTCTGGCCGCGTGATGACGTCATCCACCTGCTGAACGATTATTTCGACGCCATGTCGGATCCGATCGAACGACATGGCGGGGAAATCCTGAAGTTCATGGGAGACGGGCTGCTGGCGATCTTCCCGCTAGCCAAGGAGACGGCCTGCCTCGATCTGCTGCAGGCGATCCGCGAAGGGCAGGCGTCGATGGCCGAGCTGAACGAGGAGCACCTGCGCACGGGACGGGAACCGCTGCGCTACGGCGTCGGTGTGCATGTCGGTGATGTCATGTACGGCAATATCGGCTCGCGCCGGCGGCTGGATTTCACCGTCATCGGCCCGGCGGTCAATGTCGCCTCGAGGCTGGAAAGCCTGACCAAGGAGGTCAAGCGGCCGGTGCTCTTGTCGCGGGCCTTCGTCGAAATGGCGGGCTGCGCCAAAGACATGGACAGTCTCGGCACCTTCCCGTTGCGCGGGCTCGGAGAGCCTGTCGATGTCTTTGCTTTTCCGGAGCGGTAGGCTCAGGCAGTGTCAGACGCCGCGCTTGTTTCCCCAAAGCAGCACGTGCAGCTGCGGCAGGACGCGCGGCGCAAACCATTGGTCGACTGTCACCTTCTCGACAAGCCAATGCATGCGATCCATCACGCCGTCGATATCGATGCGCGCGTCGTCGTCATCGGGGGGCGGCGGTGTATGGTTGCCCGGCTGAAGGTACAGGGGAATATAGGGATAGCGCTCGCCCGCCTCTCGGGCGAACGCATAATCAGCATCGTCGAAGACGACGATTTTCAAAGCGATCTCCGGTCCGCCGGCGGACAGCCGAAGACAATTGTCGACCTGCTCCCAGTCTGTCTGCATTCCGCTCGACGGCGGCTTGGGACTCAAGACCAGCGTATCGAGATCGCGAAACCAGTTCCGGGCGACACTTCCCTGAGTTTCCAGCGCGAAGCGGTATCCCTTGGCATGGCCGAGTTCGATCAGCGGCCCCAGCGGCTGGATCGCCGGATTGCCCCCCGAAAGGGAAACCGTCAGCGGTCTGCTTCCGGAAAGCCTGGTGACCTCCTGCCAGATCGCCTCGACAGACATCGGCATCCATTGATCCCTGAACGCGCTATCAACTGCATGAAGGCTATCGCACCAGGAGCAGCGATAGTCGCAACCGCCCGTCCTGACGAACACCGTCGGCAGGCCGATCAATGCGCCTTCGCCCTGTATGGTCGGACCGAAGATCTCGCTGACGCGGATGGTCTCCGCGCTCATGGTCTGTACTCCGCCCAGGTCTTCGGCGTTTCGCTGACGCGGACGGACGAAGTCTCGGGGAAGCGCTGCTTGCACCAGTCGTAGAAGTGCTTGGCCAGGAACTCGGAGGTGACTTTCGAATGACCGAACACGTGGTTCAGATGTCGATGATCGAGAGTCTCGTCGATATAGCTTTTGAGCGGCGAGAGGTCGTGATAGTCGCGAACGAAGCCGTCGTCATTCAGGGTTTCGGCAGAAAGTTCGATGACGACGATATAGTTGTGACCGTGGAGCCGGGCACATTGATGATTGGCCGGCAGATGATCCAACTGATGCGAGGCGGAGAGATGAAATTCCTTGGTGATGCGGTACATCAACGCACCTCCGTCGCGGCAAATTGCGACACCGCCGCTTTCCAGAAGTCGCGATCCTCGTATTCCGTCGGATCGGCGACACCGGCAAGGTGGAAGGCTTCGCGGCGTTCGACGCAGGTTCCACAGCGCCCGCAATGGAGACTGCCGCCCTTGTAACAGGACCAGGTTTCCGCGAAAGGCGTGCCGTGTTTTGCGCCATCGGCCACGATGTCAGTCTTGGAAATCTCGACATAGGGTGCGAGCAGCTTGACGCTGGCATAACCGTCCAGCGCTTCGTTCTGCATCCGCTGGAAAGCATCGATAAAGCCCGGCCGGCAGTCGGGATAGATGAAGTGATCGCCGCCATGCACGGCGACGGCGACCGCATCCGCTTTCTGCGCGGCGGCCAGGCCGAAGGCGATGGCCAGCATGATGGCATTGCGGTTGGGTACCACGGTGGCCTTCATGGTTTCCTCGGCGTAGTGGCCGTCCGGAACCTCGACATTGTCGGTCAGGGCCGATCCGCTGAGATGGCCGCCGATGGCGGCGATGTCGATAATATGATGGGGGACGGCAAGGCGCGCGGCGCATCGGGCGGCAAAGTCGAGTTCCTTGCGATGCCGCTGGCCATAGTTGAAGGAGACGAGACCGATAAGCTGCTCTTCCGCCGCCATCCTGTGGGCAAGCGAAACGGAGTCGAGTCCGCCGGAGCAGACGACGATGGTTTTCATATTTTGGATTCCCTTGTTTTGACCGGGTGGGCTGCGACCGGATTACACGCGCGCTTCTACGCCAAATCACGCTTCATGAAAACAGTTTTAGCGTTGACCGATCGGAAAGTTGATCTGCGGCGGCAGAAGAAGCTGCAAATTCTCCGCGTCGGGATTGTTGATGCGATGCAGCAGCATGCGGCCGAGATCCTCTCCCGCCGCCGTCAGATCCTCATGGATCGTATCGACCTTCGGCTGCAACTGAGTGAGAAGGCGCGATGTCTCCTTGGCGACGATATCGTAGTCGGCCGCAAGTGTCTGCCCGGCATCGCTCATGCCGCTGATGACGGCAAGCGCCGAAACTTCGCCGGGGCAGATGAAACCATCGGGAGCCCCCGGCGCGGCGGCGCGGCCGCGGATGAAGTCGCGCAGCACATCCGCCGGCGTGTCGAGATCGACGGTCTCGGGGATTTCATAGGCGACGCCGGCCTGCCGTACCGCCGTCATGAAGCCGTGCAGGATATGTTGGCAGAAGGTCAGCCGTTTCGGCGGCAGGATCACCGCCACCTTGGTGCGGCCCTTGGCGATCAGCCGGCATGTCGCTTCATAGGCAAAGGTGAAGTTGTCGTAGTCGACATAGGGATGCTGCGTCGAAAATTCCGTGCGGCCGTGACAGATGAAGGGAAAGCCGGTTTCGAGCAACAGGCGGACGCGGGCATCGAGCGGCTCGGTCCGGGTGAAGATCAGCCCGTCGGCCAGGTGGTTGCGGATGATGTATTCGGCGGCTTCGACATTGGTTGTCGACAGGAAGTTCGGAGCGACGACAAGATGGTAGGACGTCTCTTTCAGCGCCTTGGCAATGCCGTACATGATCGAGGTGCTGAAGCCGACCACCTCCTCGTGGGAATCAAGCAGGATGGCGACGACGTTGGTGCGGCCTGTCTTCAGACGCTGCGCCGCCCGATCCGGGAGATAGCCGATCTCGCGGGCAATACGGTGCACGCGCTGGCGGGTTTCAAGAGAGATCTGCGGCGCATCAGAGAGCGCCCTCGACACGGTTGTCACCGCAAGGCCGGCGATCGTCGCGATCGTTCGCAAGGTCGGCTTGCTGCGCTTGTGCGTGATATCGAGATTTTCGCCGCGATGCGGCCGGGACGGTTCGGTCACTCTAGGGCTTTCCATGCTGGAATTGCCGATACAATAACACGATGACTCAGGCGGGCAATCTGGGAATGAAAACGTTTTAAATTTTGACGCTTTATTATCCAATCGGATTATTTGAATGTAATTCAGTATGTTATTGCAGTAATCATATTTTTCTCGGGAGTCGAGAAAGGGCTTGACGACCAAAGGCTTATAACGTTTTAAATTGTTAACCGCGCGGAGGAGCGCGGCTTCATGCCGACCGCCGCAATGGCGGGACGCATCTGGTGGCGGGGAGGGTCCCGCCGCCGATTTCAAACGGGAGGAAATTCATGCGCAAGTTCATGAGCTCGGCAGCTGTCGCTGTCGTGATGCTGGCTGGTTTGGGTGCGGCGCAGGCTGCCGACGTGAAGGAAGTGCAGATGCTGCACTGGTGGACGTCAGGCGGCGAGGCAGCGGCTTTGAACGTTCTGAAGCAGGATCTGTCGAAGGAAGGT
>NZ_JBOBHU010000039.1:0-20789 GCF_050587665.1 Rhizobium sp. Nf11,1
GCGAGGAAACCTGGCGCCATCTGGGCTTACTCGCCGACACCATCAAGCCAGAGGAATGCGCCAACTACTTCTCAAATGCGGGCTATGCTTCCGTCAAAACATGAAAGGCTCTAGGCAGTAGCACCCTCCTTGCTGCCGCGTTATCACCAAACGACCGTCGCATCGTGGGCTTTGTCTGCTGGACTCACGAGCCGACCAGCGGCCAATTGTCCGCCTCGGATTGAAAGCTGCTTTGTTGAATTGGTTAGGCTCTTGAAGAGATTCGAACTTGCGATCCGTGATTTAATCACGTAGCAGGCAGGGGATCAGTGCCTTCGCTTAGGATTGCAAGATATCTACGGTAGCTGAAAACACGGCCACGCTTGCGACCTGTCACCTCGTCGACAATCCCCAAACGCTCCAAGTCAGCGAGCGCTGCATTGACAGTCGGCGCGGAAAGGCCTGTCATTTGAACGACCTGATTTGCCGTATGAAAGGGGTTTTGCTGAAAGAGTTCGTGAATACGAAGGGCCGATCCGGCTCGGTCGCTCTCGACTGTGATTTTCTCCCTGTCCTCCTTGAAAAGATCGACAATCCGAGTGGCAGCTTCAAATGCTTGGTTGGCGGTGTCGGCTACACCCGTCAGGAAGAAGTCTAGCCAAGCTTCCCAGTTTCCATGTTCACGGACCTCGTGCAGTAATCGATAATATTCGCTCCGATGGGCCTTGAGGTAAAGACTGAGGTAGAGCAATGGTTTGCGTAGAACGCCGTTCATGCACAGGTAAAGAGTGACAAGCAGACGACCTATCCGGCCATTGCCATCGAGAAATGGATGGATCGTTTCGAACTGGACATGCAGGAGGCCAGCTTTGATCAGAGCCGGTAACCGTGATTGATCGTCATGCATGAAGCGCTCGAACGCGTCTAGGCAGCCACCCAATTCCGTCACGGGTGGTGGCACGAAGAGTGCGTTGCCGGGTCGCGTGCCTCCAATCCAATTCTGCGAGCGCCGGAACTCTCCTGGATCCTTAGTGCCTCCCCGCCCGCTTTGCAGCAGTCGTGCGTGCATCTCTCGGATCAGGCGCAATGACATTGGCAGCGTTTCCAAACGCTCCAAACCGTACATCATCGCATCAACGTAATTGGAAACCTCACGAATATCATCGACCGGTTGCCCCGCTTGAGCCTCGGTCTCAAACCGCAAAAGATCGGAAAGCGTCGACTGTGTGCCTTCAATCTGCGAGGAAAGAACTGCCTCCTTTCTTACATACATGTAGAGGAATAACTCCTGGCGCGGGAGCAGCATTGTGATGCCATCCAGGCGACCTAGCGCACGCTCTGCCAGACTGAGGCGCTCCAATAGCGAAAGGACATCGATGGATGGCTCGGGCGGCAATGGCGGAGGCACGAACGCCCGCACTGTTTCGCTCGCTGCCGTTGTTTTGACAAAACGGCCCAGGCGCAAATTAGGTTCGGAATCAGACATAGCCTAATATGAATTCCGTCCGTTATTTAAGCAAGAGCCCCTTTATTTAAATAAGCCTCAAGCTTAGGTAAGCGCGCTTAATTAACGTAGACCGTTGTCATTGCGTCAAGCGCAGGCTGAATAGCCCCGAGTTTCGTAGACACCCTCGGGTTAGATTTTCTACTGCTTCTCGAACTCGACGGGCGACAGCATTCCGTTTCTGACGTGCTTGCGTTTCGGGTAGTAGAACATCTCGATGTAGTCGAACACATCCTGGCGAGATTCATCGCGAACGCAGACCATGTAAGCTTCACGACTTGAGAGCACCTGCTTTGACGCGCGCTATCGCCCGGCGCTCCTCGAAGTGTGCCTCGACGTCAAAATCTGACACGTCCGGTCGAGTGTCGTTCAGTGCTTCGAGTACCTTCGTGCGAAACCAGGCATCGTGAGCCTCGCTTCCCGAAAAAAGTTCAAGTGGCAGCGCACCCTCGTTAGCTGTCCGCGTGAGCAGGATGCGGACTGCATCTGATACCGTCAGGCCCATGTTCTCAAGGACGGCGGAAGCACGATCCCGAACTTCGGCATCGATACGTGTTTGGACAAGTGCGTTTGCAGCCATGGCTATCTCCAAATTTAATAGCAAGGTAATGCATTTGAATGACAAAATCCATAGTAAGTTTCCGGCCGAGAAGGCCCCTATTCAGATCATCGACGACGCGATTTTCTCGTGCGGCATATCAGTAATTTATGGAACTGCAGGATGGACATCCGGTAGACTTCGGTGGCGTTGTCACGTTGTTTAACTGAGGCCGCACGAAGCGCTTTCGGTTGACTCAGGCTGCTGCGCCGGTCGCGGCCTTCCACTGCGCCATGGCGCGGATCCGATGAATGTGGGTGGCGAGGGCGGAGTGCTTCTTGTGCGACGGGACGAAATGATTTCTGACTGCTGAAAAAACCGAGATAAATTGCTGTAAGCCGCCGACGGATCGGAAGCCCTGCATCACTCGTTCTCGTTTTCGCAGCGGCAGATGGGAATTTTCCGCACGGCTGTTGAGACCCTTGTGAGATCTATGTTCAATGGCCGGCATCACATCTCGCTTTGCCGCCCCGTATGAACGCAGTTTATCGGTGATAATCCTCTTTGGCACGAGGCCTTGCTTCTTCAGCAGTCTGATCAACAATCGCTTCGCAGCCTTGGTGTCGCGACGGGCTTGCACGATCTCGTCGAGAACATATCCGTCCTGGTCGACGGCTCGCCAAAGCCAGTGCTTTCGACCGCCGATCGTCACGACCACCTCGTCCAGATGCCAGATATCCTTTCGTGACGGCTTCTTTCTGCGCAGTCGCTTTGCGTAGGTCGCACCGAATTTGCGGGCCCATCGCCGGATCGTTTCGTAGGACACGACTATGCCGCGCTCCAGCAGCATTTCTTCCACCAGCCGCAGGCTTAACGGAAACCGGAAATACAGCCAGACGGCACGGGCGATGATCTGCGGTGGGAAACGGTGGTTCTTATAGCTGATGGTCGGCGTGCTCATCACGTCCGATTATCCGTCAACCGTTAAGCCATGGACAACGTGACAGCTCCCGGCGAGCCCTTGAAGCGCGAAGATCGCCATTTCGCTCAGTGAAGAAATGGTCTCACTCTTGTGCTCACCAGATCTAATACGAGATCAATCGGCGCACGATCTCAGGCGCCACCCCTTGATCCGCAGCGATATCAAAGAATTCAATGGATTGACTGGTTCGAGGCGAACGACGCCGACATGCACCCGCGGCCCTTCCTGGAACAAGCGGTACAAAGTTCAATCTCGTTTATCAGAAGAACGGTATTCAAAAACGGCTCGCGAAAATGTTTCCAGGATGGCTCACCGAGCAACAGAATATCCTCGCGTCGAGCTCGCAGGATTAGCTGATTGCGGTTCAGATAGTATCAAGCAAATTAAGCGCTGGTTTTTGTGTTCTCCCTAGTCTTGAGCTCTAGCCTCCGCCGGTGGAGGACCGGCTCCGTATAACCGTTGGGCTGTTCCCCCCCTTTAACACCAGATCGAGCGCCGCCTGGAAGGCGACGGAACCGTCGAAATCCTTCGCCATCGGCCGGTAGACCGGATCACCCGCATTCTGCCGGTCGACGACGGCCGCCATGCGCTTCATCGTCTCGATCACCTGCACCTCGCTGACGACACCATGGTGCAGCCAGTTCGCCATGTGCTGGGCGGAGATGCGCAGCGTCGCGCGGTCTTCCATCAGGCCGACATTGTTGATGTCCGGCACCTTGGAGCAGCCGACGCCTTGGTCGATCCAGCGCACGACATAGCCGAGAATGCCTTGCGCATTGTTGTCGAGTTCGCGCTGGATTTCCTCCGGCGTCCAGTTCGGTCGCACGGCGACCGGCGCGGAGAGGATATCCGACAGTTTTGCGCGGGTGCGGCTTTTCAGGCCGGCCTGTACGACGGCAACGTCAACCTTGTGATAGTGGGTGGCGTGCAGCGTGGCCGCCGTCGGCGACGGAACCCAGGCGGTGTTGGCGCCGGCCTTCGGATGGGCGATCTTCTGCTCCAGCATCGCCGCCATCATGTCCGGCATGGCCCACATGCCCTTGCCGATCTGCGCATGACCGGAAAGGCCGCATTCCAGCCCGATATCGACATTCCAGTTCTCGTAGGCAGCAATCCAGGCCGCCTGTTTCATGTCACCCTTGCGGATCATCGGGCCCGCTTCCATCGAGGTATGGATCTCGTCTCCGGTGCGGTCGAGGAAGCCGGTATTGATGAAGACGACGCGTTCGCGCGCCTCGCGGATACAGGCCTTGAGGTTGACCGTGGTGCGGCGTTCCTCGTCCATGATGCCCATCTTCATCGAGTTGGTCGGAAGGCCTAGCGCCTGTTCGACGCGAGTAAAGATCTCAGGCGAAGGCGACCTCTTCCGGCCCGTGCATCTTCGGCTTCACCACATACATCGAGCCGGCCCGCGAATTCTGGCGGCGGCCGTTCGGGCCGATGTCGCGGATGGCGATCAGCGCCGTCACCATGGCATCCATGATGCCTTCCTGCACCTCCCTGCCCTCACTGTCGAACACCGCCGGATTGGTCATCAGGTGACCGACATTGCGGATCAGCATCAACGAACGGCGCTTGACCGTGACGTCGCCGCCCGCAGGCGTCTTGAAGGTCGTGTCGGGGTTGAGTTTGCGGATGAAGGACTTGCCGCCCTTGCTCACCTCCTCCTGGAGGTCACCGTTCATCAGGCCGAGCCAGTTGCGGTAGACGACGACCTTGTCTTCGGCATCGACGGCGGCGATCGAATCCTCGCAGTCCATGATCGCAGTGAGCGCAGACTCCAGCCAGACATCGGAAATCCGGGCCGGATCGTCCTTGCCGATCGCCGTGGTGGCATCGATCAGGATTTCGATATGCAGGCCATTCTTCCTCAGAAGCAGATGCGTCGGCGCCGCCGGCTCACCGAGATAACCGGCGAACTGGGCCGGATCTGCGAGCTCGACCGTCTTGCCATCCTGGGCCGCAGCCGTCAGCTTGCCGCCTGACACAACAAAGGAGGTGACGTCAGTCCAGCCTGCACCGGACAGCGGCACGGACTGATCGAGGAAGTCACGCGCCCAGGCAATGACCTTGGTGCCGCGCACCGGATTGTAACCCTTGCCCTTTTCGCCGCCGTCGGTCTCGGGAATGGCATCGGTGCCATAAAGCGCATCATAGAGCGAACCCCACCGGGCATTGGCGGCGTTCAAGGCATAACGGGCATTCATGACCGGAACGACCAGCTGCGGCCCGGCGATCTCGGCGATCTCCGGATCGACCCGATCGGTGGAAACCGTGAAATCCGGCCCCTCCGGCAGCAGATAACCGATGTCGCGCAGGAAGGCTTCGTAGGCAGCCAGATCGGTCGGCGCGCCATTCTTGCGGTACCAGTCGTCGAGCTTTGCCTGGAAGGCATCGCGCTTGGCGAGAAGGTCGCGGTTCTTCGGCGCCAGGTTTTGGACGATCTTCGAAAACTCGGCGAAGAACAATTCGGCATCGACACCGGTGCCCGGCAGCGCTTCCGTCACCAGGAAATCGTAGAGCTTCTCGTCAAATGACAGCTCGCTTACTTCTTTGCGCATAAACTTATCCAATAAAACAGGAGTCTAAACTTCGAACAGGTGTTTACCGCTTTTGCCTCCATCAGCGTTGCAACCTGCGCACCTGTTGAAGGGTGGAGCAAACGCTTGGCGAGCGGTCAAATCAGCCTTCCTTTACGGATTTCTACAGCCTCAGAAAAAGGTCAACGCCCGCCTGCGCGCACTCCGCGTCTTGTGCTGGTGTACCGGAACTCAAACCAATGCCGCCCACAACCTCGCCATCGACGACTAGTGGGAGACCACCCGCTACCACCATAAGGCGGCCACCGATGGCTGTATTTATCCCATATGCTGGCCTACCAGGCTGGCTCGCGACGCCATAGCTTTCTGTGGTTCTCTTAGCGCCAGCCGCGGTGAATGCTTTATCTTGCGAAATGAATGAACTCGTAACCTTGCCGCCATCCATCCTTTCAAAGGCAACCAGTTGTCCCGACTCGTCGGTCACTGCAATGCACATTGGTACGCCAATCTGCTCTGCTCTAGCTCTGGCTCCCGAGATCAGGACCCGAGCGTCATCGAAGCTCAATCTGTTGATTTTTAACATCTTTTCCTTCCAAATTCGGCTCTAGACGAAAAAGCACGCTGTTTCGAGGAGGCGGCTGGGTCAGACAATTGCCAACCGTTCTCTGCGCTCGAGTCTCGGTTGCTGACGACGAAGCCGAAAAGACGACAGCACGCTTGTTCAAAAAACTGATATCTTAGCGAACAAGGAGGATGCAGCCTGGTCGCTCGATTTTTTCACGATGCGGCAAAGCTGGACTGATGCTGATCTTTTCGGTTAGCCAGCCAGCTGCGCCAAGGTCGCCAGCAAAGAAATCGCACGATCAGTTTTTTCACCCGGCCGAGTTGAACCTTAATCTCAACGACCGTTCTTTTGCCGCCACGCTTTGTAGTCTACCAGGCTCTGTTCATCTGTGGCCGGATAAAGACCAAGAATCGATCTGCCGTTAATGACCTCCTCGGTTACGAAATCCTCGTATGCGGTCATTTCAACGGCTTCGTCGGCGATTTCATCGGCCAGGTGCGCTGGAATGACGACCACCCCTTCACTGTCCCCGACGACAACGTCGCCCGGGAAGACGGGAGTGTCGCCGCATCCAATCGGGACGTTGATGTCAATTGCTTGATGAAGCGTGAGATTAGTAGGTGCCGAAGGCCGATTATGGTACGCCGGGATGTCTAGCTTCTCAATATCAGGAGTGTCGCGAAAACCCCCATCAGTAACGATACCAGCCACGCCCCGCACCATCAGTCGTGATATGAGGATCGATCCCGCAGACGCCGCCCGCGGATCTTTGCGGCTATCAATCACAAGAACGGCGCCGCTTGGGCAGATCTCCACGGCTTTTCTCTGCGGGTGCTCTCGATCACGGAAGACCTCAAGCTGGTTAAGATCTTCACGTGCCGGCATATAGCGAAGCGTAAAGGCTTCACCGACCATCGTTCCCGAATGTTTGTTAATCCGGTGGATGTCTTGGATCCACTGATTCCTCAGCCCGCGCTTATAGAGGGCAGTCATGAGTGTAGGCGTCGAAACGAGTTTCAACTTCTCACGTGTCTCGACTTTCAGGTTGGTCAACTTTTTACTCCTCGCTTCGCATAGCCGCGGGAGACCCTGCGGACATTTTTGCGCATCATTGAATTGGATTGTCCCGAGAAACTCAGGCACATAGGTTTATTGCCGACCTGAAGTCGGCAAATGGTTGCTAGGGTAGTGCTCGACAGCGCTGTGTCCGAAGGAGAAGATACAAAGTTGGTCAAATCTGTCAATAGTTGTATTGCAACTTGCCTTCCCACTGAAGCTGTCAGGCCGCCGTATAGGATGTCTTCATGACGGTAAAAAATTCGGCGGCATACTTACCCTGCTCGCGCGGGCCGAAAGAGGAGGCCTTGCGGCCACCAAACGGGACGTGGAAATCGACGCCGGCTGTCGGGAGGTTGACCATCACCATGCCTGCTTCCGAATTACGCTTGAAATGGGTGGCGTATTTCAGGCTAGTCGTGGCGATACCGGCGGAGAGGCCGAAGGGGCTGTCGTTTGCCACTTCCAGGGCCTCATCATAGTTTTTGACGCGGATAATGGACGCGACCGGACCGAAGATTTCCTCGCGAGAAATACGCATCTGGTTCGTCGCCTCGGTGAAGAGGGTCGGCTGCAGATAGAAGCCGGGCGTATCGCGCTTCAAGAGTTCACCGCCAAAGGCGAGCTGGGCGCCTTCCTGCTTGCCTATCTCGATATAGTCGATATTCGTCTTCAGTTGCTTTTCATCGACAACCGGACCGATATGCGTGCCGGCCTTCATCGCATTGTCGACGTTGAGCGTCTTAAGTTTCTCCGTCAAGGCGGCCACGAACCTGTCGTGGATGCCTTCGGTCACGATCAGGCGCGACGAGGCGGTGCAGCGCTGGCCGGTCGAGAAAAAGCTGGAATTTGCGGCGGTTTCGACCGCGAGGTCGAGATCGGCGTCGTCAAGGACGACCATGGGGTTCTTGCCGCCCATTTCGAGCTGGAATTTGCGATTATGCTCGACGGAGGCCAGGGCGACGCGCTTGCCCGTGCCGGTGGACCCGGTAAATGTAATGCCCGCTAAATCCGGGTTTTCGAGCATTGCTTGGCCGACGACCGAACCGCGGCCCATTACGAGGTTCAAAACGCCCTTCTGCAGGCCGGCGCGATTGAGGATGTCGACGATCGCCCACGCGCAACCTGGCACGAGATCGGCCGGCTTGAAGACGACGGTGTTGCCATAGGCTAGCGCCGGCGCGATCTTCCAGGCTGGAATTGCGATCGGGAAGTTCCAAGGCGTGATGATGCCGATCACGCCGAGCGGTTCGCGAGTAACCTCGACACCAATATTCGGCCGGGCCGAAGGCACCGCATCGCCCGTCAGGCGCAGTGTTTCGCCTGCGAAGAAATCGAAGATCTGCGCGGCGCGGATGACCTCGCCAACTGCTTCAGGAAGGGTCTTTCCTTCCTCGCGGGCGAGAAGGGCGCTGAGTTCTTCCTTGCGAGCGACGATTTCATCGGCGGTTTTTCGCAGGATCGCATTACGCTCCAGGATACCCGAACGCGACCAGGCCGGAAAAGCGGCCTTGGCGGCGGCAATGGCGTTGGTCACGTCTTTCGCCGACCCTTGGGCATACATGCCGATGACGTGGTTGGTATTGGACGGGCTGATGTTCTTGGAGGCTTCCGTGCCGACCCATTCGCCGGCGATGAAGTTCTGGTGGATCATCAAATTAAACCTCCTTGGTGCCTATCTCCTGCTCGCACAACGAGCATACAAGCAGCGCCCGCCACGGGCTGAGCAGCTCAATTGACATATATTTGTTATTTGTGCAATGAAGTTGTACGAAGTTGCTTAGACTGACAAACGGAAGAGGGTTTCGTGTCACATATCGGATTTATCGGCCTTGGGACGATGGGCAAACCAATGGCGGAGCGACTGCTTCAGGCTGGTCATACTCTCAATCTTCATCGAGTTAAGCCAACGCACCAAGATCTCGTGGCATTGGGCGGAAAGCCTGCCCAAACGCCTTCTGAAGCTGTCGCCGGAGTTGAATTTGTAATACTGATGTTGCCGAACACACCTGACGTTGAGCATGTGTTGTTTGGCGCGGAGGGCGTCGCTGATGCCATCTCGCCTGGCACAATCGTCATTGATATGAGTTCAATTGACCCTGTCGCTACACGGAAATTCGCGGCACGAATTCAGGAAAAGGGCGGGTTCTATCTCGACGCACCGGTATCGGGCGGAGAGATCGGCGCAAAGGCCGGGACCTTGTCGATCATGGTTGGCGGCAGAGAGACTGAGTTCGAACGCGCCAAAGGCTTGTTCGAGGTGATGGGCAAGAACATCACGCTTGTTGGTGAGAACGGCGCCGGTCAAGTTGCGAAGGTCGCCAATCAAATCATTGTTGGTTTGACAATCGAAGCGATCAGCGAAGCATTCGTTCTCGCCGAGCAGGCTGGAGCAAATCTCGAGAAAGTCCGGGAGGCGCTGATGGGCGGATTCGCCCAGTCGCGCATCCTGGAGGTTCACGGGAAGCGGATGATTGAAAAGACCTTCGATCCGGGATTTGCAATTAAACTACATCATAAGGACCTGAGTCTTGCAACGAGTGCGGCGGACGCCCTGGATGTAAAGATACCCAACACTTCGGCGACCCGAGACCTTATGTCCGCTGCGATCGACAACGGGAATGGTGGCCGCGATCACTCCGCCCTCTTTCTCGAGATCAAGCGCTTGATGAAGGGCCAATGACATATTTGAGTGGCGCGGGGTCCTCCCGAGATTTCGCGCCCACGCGAGGCTTGGTGAATGGGAGGTCGTTGTGCGGGTTGAAAGCGAGCGTACGGGATCAGTGCAGTCTGTCGAGCGGGCGATGATCCTTCTGGAGATTCTAAGCCAGCATCATGAAGGTTGCCGCCTATCGCAACTCGGGCGTGAAGCCGGCCTGTCGCCGTCAACCGCGCATCGGCTGCTGACCACCCTTGAGAAGCGGCGTCATGTCCAATTCGACCCAAGGAGCAGACGTTGGAACGTCGGGCTGGCACTTTTGACGATCGGCGCGGCCTCTGTGCGGCGGACTACAATTGTCTCAGTAGCTCAACCGTACCTCCATCATCTGCGGGATCAGGCCAAGGAAACCGCCAACCTGGGCATGGCGGGCGACGGACAAATTACCCTCATCTCCCAGATACCAAGCAGACAGATCGCGCGGACGCTCAGCCCAATCGGCGGGCGCGTTCCCATGACGTCTTCCGCCATGGGAAAGGCAATCCTTTCGACTTATCCTCTCGATGACATCGAAGAAGTCGTCGGCCTCCGTCGTATGATTAAGCGCACTGCCCGATCCATCGTCCATGCCGTTCAGCTGCAGCGCGAGCTCCATAAAGCTCGGATAGACCGTTATGCGGTAGACGACGCGGAGAGCGACAAAAATGTTCGATGTGTTGCCAGCGTCATATTTGATGAAAAAGCTGAGGCAGTCTGCGCTATATCGATTTCCGGTCAGGTTGACCGTATGTCGGCAGATCGGGTCCGCCAACTTGCGCCGAAGGTTATCGATACGGCACTGAAGATTACGCAGGCGATCGGAGGTAGACCTCCCCTCCGTTACCAGGCATCACCCCATTAGTTCTTCGTAAGTCTTGATTCCAGCTGTGATGGGCAGCTCCCGCATCGGGCTTTGTCCGATAGGTTTCGGTACTTCTACGGAAAACCACGTCTAAGCTTCTCCGGCTTCGGCCCGCCATAGGCCCAGTCGAGGAGTTCCACCGTGTGCAGGATCGGGACTTGCGTGCCCGAAGCGATCTGCGTGATGCAGCCGATATTGCCGGTAGCGATGACGTCCGGCTTGCTGGCTTCGATATTCCTCACCTTACGGGCCTTGAGTTGCGCCGAAATCTCTGGCTGCAGGATGTTGTAGGTGCCCGCCGAGCCGCAGCAGAGATGGCCTTCCGCTGGATCACGCACCGTAAAGCCTGCCGCCTTGAGGAGGTTCTTCGGGGCCATCGTGATCTTCTGCCCGTGCTGCATCGAGCAGGCGGAGTGATAGGCGACATTCAAGCGTTTAGGCTCAAGTTTAGGAAGTTCGAGCGTGGAAAGATATTCGGTAATGTCCTTGGCGAGGCTCGATACCCTTTGCGCCTTTTCCGCATAGGCGGGATCGAGGCGCAGCATGTGGCCATAGTCCTTAATCGTCGTGCCGCAGCCGGACGCGGTGATGATGATCGCATCCAGCCCACCGCACTCGATTTCTCGGGTCCAGACATCGATATTGCGGCGGGCGAAATCCAGCGCCTGCTCCTCCCGGCCCATGTGATGCACGAGCGCGCCGCAACATCCTTCGCCCGCCGGCACGACGACCTCGACGCCGAACCGGGCCAGAAGACGGAGCGTTGCTTCGTTGATGCCGGGATCGAGGACCGGCTGGGCACAGCCGGAAAGGATAGCCACGCGACCGCGCTTCTCCGCCTGGATCGCACGCACGCCCGGCGCCGCCCCGGCGGAAGCGCCCGATATCGACGACGGCGCCAGATCGAGCATGGCTCCGAACGGCTGCAACGCGGAAACCCGCTTCAGCAGCGGCGCAAAGGGCCGCCCGATCTTCGCCAGCGTCAGCGCTGCCCTGAACCGCGCCGGGTAAGGCAGAACAGCCGCAAGGACGTTCCGGATCATCCGGTCGACGAGCGGACGCCTGTAGGTGTTTTCGATATGGATGCGGGCGTGATCGACCAGATGCACGTAGTCGACGCCGGACGGGCAGGTGGTGACGCAGGCGAGGCAGGACAGGCAGCGGTCGATATGGGTGACAACTTCCTCATCCGCCGCACGGCCGTTTTCCAGCATGTCCTTGATGAGATAGATCCGGCCGCGGGGACTGTCGAGTTCGTTGCCGAGCGTGACGTAGGTGGGACAGGTCGCGGTGCAGAAGCCGCAATGCACGCAGCGGCGCAGGATCTTTTCGGATTCTGCGACATGCGGATCGGCAAGCTGCTCAGCGGTAAAGGATGTCTGCATAATCGATCACACCATCTTGCCGGGTGCAAATATGCCGGCCGGGTCGAGTTTGGCTTTTACGCGCGCGGAAAGGGCCGCCACCGCATCCGGCAGGGGATCGAAAGCTGGCGTCCCCGCACGCACCGCGTCGGAGGCGCGTACGAGGGTGGCGTGACCGCCGCCGAGAGCGCGGATGTAACCGCGCAGCAGTTCGGCCTCAGGATCGGCTTCCATGCGCATCCAGACCAGCCCGCCCTGCCAATCGTAGAACGCATCGATGCCCGCTTCCAGACGGAGCGCCGCGACAAGCTGATGTCCGGCGGAGGGTGCGACCGACACCCGCCAGAGCGGTTTCCGTGTTCCATCGGCATAGGGATGAACGTCTCGAATCTCCCGCCAGAGGTTCAGGCTTTCTTCGCGGTCAAGCCTCGCAACCGGGCCGAACGCTTCCATCACCGCCGAGAGCTTCTCGGCTCGCACGGAAACTGATGGAGAGAGCCCTTCCAAGCGCAAGACGGTCGCCTCGCCTTCCGGCAGAGCGCCACCCAGAAAACGGGACCGGACGGTTTGGGGTAGGTGCGCAGCTCCGGACACTTCAACCGACAACGCCATGGCGGCGGCCATAGCCTTGGTCGCGGCAGCATCATCCAGGCCGGAGATGACGATCGTCTCCACCGTCTGCGGCACGGGCAGCACGCGAAAGGTCACTTCAGTCAGAAAGCCGAGCGTCCCCTGGGAACCGGCAAGAAGCTTGACAAGATCGAGACCGGTGACGTTCTTCATCACCCGCCCGCCGGCGCGGATCGCCTCGCCCTTGCCGTTGATAAAACGGATTCCAAGCAGGCTGTCGCGCGCGGCCCCTGCAACGAAGCGGCGAGGACCGGATACATTGGCTGCAAAGACGCCGCCGATTGTCGGAATGCCCGAGGTCCCCATAAGGCCACGATGATCCATGGGTTCGAAAGCCATCGTCTGACGATTGGCAGCAAGCGCTTCCTCGACCTCGGTTATGGGTGTCCCGGCCTTGACGGTCATGACCATCTCTGCCGGTTCGTATTCGATGATGCCGCTAATGTTGCGTGAGCTCAAAACGGGGCTATCTGTCCCACAGGTTCGGATTCCACTTCGTGTGCCTCCTCCGCAGAGGTCTAGAGTTTTCCTGTCCGCTTGCGCTTGCTGTATCGCACTTTTCGCTTGTGCTTCGTTTTCGGGTGATACGATCATGCTGACCGCCCCTCTAGCGGAAAAACCTTTGAGGGATTGAGAAGCCATTCAGAATCGAAGGCCGCACGTATGGCCATTTGCTGGCTCAATTCTTCAGCAGAAAACTGGTGGGTCATAAGCTCTCGTTTTTCGATACCCACGCCGTGCTCTCCGGTCAGACATCCTCCCACATCCACGCATAGCTTGAGGATCTCGTTGCCAGCTTCCTCCGCTCTTGCCGCATCATCCGGGTCATTTGCGTTGAACAGAATGAGCGGATGCATATTCCCGTCACCCGCATGAAAGACATTAGCGACGCGAAGACCAAACCGATCAACGATCTCCGTCGTCTTGGTCAGTACGTAGGGAAGCTTGCTAAGCGGAACGGTACCGTCCATGCATATATAATCGGCGATCCGACCGGTCGCTCCGAAGGCGGACTTTCGACCCTTCCAGATCAGTGCCGCTTCTGTAGCAGATTGGCTCTCGCGGACTATTTTCACCGAGTTCTCTCTGGCAATTTCGATGATGCGTGAAAGCAGGCCATCCATTTCTGGACCCGAACCCTCTACTTCGATGATAAGGAGAGCACCGACATCCAACGGGTATCCAGCTCCAGCGAAAGCTTCGCAGATCTCGATAGCCTGCCTATCCATGAACTCGATGGCGACCGGAATAATGCCAGAGCCGATGATTGCCGACACACATGATCCCGCTTGTTGTGAGGTTTCGAAGCCAAATAACACCGGTTTACAGCCTTCCGGTTTAGCGATCAGCCGCACCGTCGCCTCAGTGACGATTCCAAGCTGCCCTTCGGAGCCACATACGAGACCCAGCAGATCGTATCCCGCCGCATCAAGGTGCATGCCGCCGAGGTCAACGACTGTACCGTCGATCAACACCATCTTTACCCCAAGGAGGTTGTTGGTAGTGACGCCGTACTTGAGGCAATGAGCTCCGCCGGAATTCATGCCGATGTTTCCGCCGATGGTGCATGCCAATTGCGAGCTTGGATCCGGCGCGTAGAAGAATCCATCAGAACCCACTCGCTCAGAAATTCCAAGATTGGTGACCCCTGCCTGAACCACGGCAGCACGGTTAGCGTAGTCGACGTCGATTATCGCGTTCATTTTGGAGAGGCATATAACGACCGCATCTCGCTGGGGTATTGCACCACCGCAGAGCGACGTTCCAGCGCCACGCGGTACAACCGGGATGGAATTCCGGTGGCAAAACTTCAACACGGCGGCGACCTGAGCCGTGTCTTCGGGAAGTACGACCGCCAAGGGCAGCTGCTTGTATGAAACGAATGCGTCCGTTTCGAATGGAACAAGTTCGCGCATTTCATGCACTAAACTCCCCGAAGGCACGAGGCTTCTCAATTCAGAGATGATTGCATCGCGGCCATTTAGAACCGCGTCGCGTGCAGGAAGGAACTTGATACTGTCCATGACCGAGGCCGCCGTCGTTGAAACTCGCCTGTGATAGCGAGGCTCGAACTTACAATCCCTCCTCTCCTTGCAGATTTCCACGATGCGGAAATTCTTCCTCCGAGATTCAAGAAGTGGCGCAAAGGAGTCTAATGGTCTGATGATGGCGGTGGTATGCCTCAACAATTACGAGCGGAGGGCGGCACATGGTGGATGATCGTGAACTTCTTACACGGCTGTTTGCCGCAGCAGTTAAGGCTGCCGATCCAATCACAGGCATACGTAAGCACCTCCCCCCGCCCCCGAAGGGTGGACGGACTATCGTTGTCGGAGCCGGAAAAGGCGCGGCACAAATGGCTCAGGCACTTGAAAAGGTCTGGGACGCGGAAATCTCCGGTGCAGTCGTCACCCGCTACGGATACGGATGCTCTACGCGTTCGATCGAAGTCCTCGAGGCTGCCCACCCTGTCCCTGACGCCGCCGGGCTAGCTGCAACCCGTCGTATGTTCGAACTCGTTTCCGGACTTTCCGAAAACGACTTGGTTATAGCGCTGATTTGCGGTGGCGGATCGGCTTTGCTGCCAGCGCCACCAGCCGGGATGTCGCTCGCGGAAGAGATCCGACTGAACGAGCTTTTGCTTGCGTCTGGGGCACCTATCTCCGAAATGAACATTATCCGCAAGCACCTTTCTACCATCAAGGGAGGCCGGCTTGCAGCAGCAACAAAAGCCCGCGTCGTCAGCCTTGTTGTGTCGGACATCCCCGGGGACAATCCAGCTTTCGTGGCGTCAGGTCCCACCGTCCCGGATGCTTCATCAAGGCAAGATGCATTACAACTAGTGCAGCAATACAGTTTGCCACTCCCCTCAAAAATGATGGCGTTCTTGAATTCTCCAGAAGCAGATGCGCCGAAACCGGAGGATCCGCGTTTCGCCAGACATCAGCATTTTGTTGTGGCGTCCGCGGCTGTGTCATTGGAAGCGGCGGCGGCCGCAGCTCGCGACTACGGGCTCACGCCTCAGATACTGTCCGACTCGATCGAGGGTGAAGCACGCGACGTGGCGTTAGTTCTGGCTGGAATCGCCCGCGAGGTCGCCGGGCGCGGTCGTCCATTCGTTAGGCCTGCTCTGTTGCTTTCGGGCGGCGAAACCACGGTGACGCTTCGCGGTAAAGGAGGAAAAGGCGGACGCAACGGAGAGTTCGCATTGGCCTTCGCTCTAGCTATTGACGGATTTGCAATCACGGCGCTTGCCGCGGATACGGACGGAATCGACGGCTCCGAGGAGAATGCCGGCGCCTTCGTCGACGGATCCACTGCAAAGCGACTGCGAACTGCAGGACGGGACGGGCGAAGTCTGCTTGATAAGAACGATAGTTTTTCGGCGTTTGAGGCGACCGACGATCTATTCATCACGGGTCCAACTGGAACAAACGTGAACGATTTCCGCGCAATAATCATTCGATGAGACGCTGAGATGGAGAGGCTATTGGTGCTGATCCGCCATGGGCAAAGCGAAGGAAATGCCAATCACCTGTTCACCGGTTGGAACGATCCCGAGCTGACACCTCAAGGCGTATTCGAGGCAGAGGCTATCGCATCCGCTCTCGGTGACACGCGCTTCGACATTGCTTTCACCTCATCGCTGAGGCGCGCGCAACATACCTTGCAAATTATCCTGCACAAACTTGGACAAAGCGAGCTTACAACGGTCGAGTCTCCCGACCTCAACGAGCGCAACTACGGTGATCTCACCGGGCTAAGAAAAGCAGAAGCGCGCTCGTTGTGGGGGAAGGACTTCGTAGATCGCTGGCAGCGTTCTTATGATTTGGCCCCTCCTGAAGGAGAAAGCCTGCGCGACACCTCGGCACGAGTGGTTCCTTATTTCATCACGAGGGTTCTGCCTTGCGTGCTCAGCGGTGAAAGGACGATCATCGCAGCGCATGGCAATTCGCTGCGAGCTCTCGTTATGGTTCTCGAACAAATTGATCCCGGCCAAATTGCTACCATGGAAATATCAACGGGCACGGCGTTACTCTACAAAATGAATGCAGATGGCACCGTCTGTGGCAAGCGGACCTATCCGTCGCCAGTTATCTGAAGCCTTCCATCTCACTCAAAGATTTCTCAAGCAAGCTCTGTTTCAAGGCGAAGTCAGCGCGGCCGCAGCAAGCTAAGGTGCCGTTTTGAAGCGGTCCACCGGCACACCCGGCACCTCCACCCGCATCATAAAAATATCACCACAATCTGGTGACGCAGCATCGGGGCGACGGAGACTCGTGAAGTACAACGACCTCATGTCGTCGCCACCAAAACAAGGCATTGTCGGATGCAACGGAGGCACCTTTATGGATTGAAGAAGTTCGCCGTGCGAGCTGAAGCAATTCAGCACCCCTGCCGAAACGCCCGCGCTCCAGTACCGTCCTTCGACGTCGGTTGCCGCACCGTCGGGCCTGCCGTCTCTTTCCTGTGGGTTAGCAATCCGACGGCGATTGGAAATTTCTCCGGAGGACGGATCTAGATCGTAGCGATCAATCCAACATTGCCTCGAATCCGAATGGAACATAGTTCGACCGTCAGCTGAGAAAGCCAAACCGTTCACCGTACCGAGACCTCCGGCCTTGATCTGCGAATAGCCATCCGCTGTCACTCTGTAAAGAGCGGCCGATAAGCCATCCTCATGCATGCTGCCGACCCAGTACGCACCATCAGGTCCGACCTTGCTATCGTTCAGGCGATTTTTATTGCGGTCCCCAGCTCGATTAGGTTCGGGATCGACGAGAAAGACAAGATCCCCCGAATTGGGATCGAATAGATGCACGCCGCTAGTGAGCGCCACTATGATCCTGTCATCGTCGGTGAGGCCGAATGAGCCTATCCGCTCGGGAAGCACCCACTCTTTGCGTTCACCTGAACTGGTGCGAAAGGCGGAAATTTTCTGAGCGTGAACATCCGTCCAGTAGAGCGTCGATCGATCCCCATCCCACACAGGGCTCTCTCCAACGCGGCTTTTACATGCGACAACTTTTTCGAATTTTTGATCCATCGGTAATCCAAATATAGGAGCATTTGCAGGTGACTGATCGGAGCATTAGCGCTCCACTGGAAGCCGGCCTGGAAACCACCGCCGGTTCAGCTCTCCCCGATCGGACGAAGTTGAGCTAACTAATCACAAGTTGTCAACATTTGTCTTGTGGAGGGCGGGTTTCTTTCCACTTCGTGAAAAAACTTAAGAGGGACATCTCGAGTTACGCCGGCCCGTGTAAATCGGCCCATAAAGGTTGCGTTCGTGGCGAGCACGACAATGCGAGTAGGCCAGGAGGCGGTTGAGATGACTGACAAGCAAACGGAACGCGTTACAAGGACCACCGTCACGGAACAGGAAGCACTGGATTTCCATTCGGAAGGCCGTCCCGGTAAACTCGAAGTGGTGCCAACCAAGCCGATGGCGACGCAGCGCGACCTGTCGCTGGCCTATTCTCCGGGTGTGGCGGTGCCGGTGAAGGCGATCGCCGCCGATCCCTCAACCGCCTACGACTACACGACCCGCGGCAATATGGTCGCCGTCATCTCCAACGGCACGGCGATCCTCGGCCTCGGCAACCTCGGCGCTCTTGCCTCGAAGCCGGTCATGGAAGGCAAGTCCGTCCTCTTCAAGCGCTTTGCCGACGTCGATTCCATCGACCTTGAAGTCGATACCGAAAACGTCGACGAATTCATCAACTGCGTGCGTTTCCTCGGCCCCTCGTTCGGCGGCATCAACCTCGAGGATATCAAGGCACCGGAATGTTTCATCATCGAAAGCCGCCTGCGCGAGCTGATGGACATCCCGGTCTTCCATGACGACCAGCACGGCACCGCGATCATCGCCGCCGCCGGCCTGATCAACGCGCTGGAGCTGACCGGCCGCGACCTGAAGACCACCAAGCTCGTCTGCAACGGCGCGGGGGCTGCGGCGATCGCCTGCGTCGAACTCATCAAGGCGATGGGGTTCAGTTCGGAAAACATCATCCTGGTCGATACCAAGGGCGTCATCTACCAGGGACGCACCGAAGGCATGAACCAGTGGAAGTCCGCCCATGCGGTAAAAACCACCAAGCGAACCCTCGCAGAGGCCATGAAGGATGCGGATGTCGTGTTCGGCCTTTCCCAGAAGGGCGCCTTTACCGAAGACATGATCCGTTCGATGGCCGACAGGCCAATCATCTTCGCCATGGCCAATCCCGATCCGGAAATCACGCCGGAGGAAGTCGCCCGCATTCGCGACGACGCGATCATGGCGACCGGCCGTTCGGACTATCCGAACCAGGTCAACAACGTGTTGGGCTTCCCTTACATCTTCCGTGGTGCGCTCGACGTGCGGGCCAGCCAGATCAACGATGCGATGAAGATCGCCGCCGTCAACGCTCTCGCCAATCTCGCCCGCGAAGACGTGCCGGATGACGTTGCTGCCGCCTACCAGGGCAATCGCCCCCGTTTCGGCGCGCAATACATCATCCCGGTCCCGTTCGACCCGCGCCTCATCTCCGCGATCCCGGTCGCGGTGGCGGAAGCGGCGATGGAAAGTGGCGTCGCCCGCAAGAACATCACCGATCTCGCTGCCTATGGCCGCGAGCTTTCCGCCCGGCGCGATCCGATCGCCGCGACGACGCAAGGCATCTATGAACGCGTCCGCCGGTTCCCCAAGCGGGTCGTCTTCGCCGAGGCCGAAGAAGAGCAGGTCATGCGCGCGGCGATTTCCTTCACCAGCCAGAAGCTCGGCACCGCCATCCTTCTCGGCCGCGAAGACGTCATCCGCGCCACGGCAGAAAAGGCAGGCATTGATCTCAATCGTCCAGGGGTGGAGATCATCAATGCCCGCCTATCAAAACGGGTCGATATCTATGTCGACCACCTCTATGCGCGCCTGCAGCGCCAAGGTTTCCTCTATCGCGACGTCCAGCGCCTGATCCACAACGACCGCAACCATTTCGCCGCGACCATGGTGGCCGTTGGGGACGCGGATGCGATGGTGACCGGTGTGACGCGCAACTATGCGTCCGCCCTGCAGGATGTCCGCCATTGCGTTGAGGCGAAACCGGGCCACACAGTGATTGGCGTTTCGTTGATCGTTTCCCGAGGCCGAACTACCTTTGTCGCCGATACCGCTGTCCATGATATGCCAAATGCCGAGCAGATCGCGAATATTGCTGTAGAAGCCGCGCGTGTTGCGAAGGAGATGGGTTACGAGCCACGCGTCGCGCTGCTCGCCTACTCCACCTTCGGCCAGCCGATCAGTGAACGGTCGGAGCGGGTGCGGGAGGCGATAAAAATCCTAGATGCCCGTCGTGTCGACTTCGAATACGAAGGCGAGATGGCCGCCGACGTTGCCCTCAATCCGCAGCGGATGGAGCAGTATCCGTTTTGCCGCCTTTCCGGCGTGGCCAATGTACTCGTCATGCCGGCGATCCATTCGGCCTCGATCTCGACCCGTATGTTGCAGGAACTTGGCGCCTCAACAGTCATCGGCCCCCTGCTCGTCGGCCTAGACAGGTCCGTGCAGATCACTCAGATGGGCGCCAAGGACAGCGAGATCGCCAACATGGCGGCTATAGGTGCGTTCGCATCAGAGAAATAGCCGCCCAGAAAGCAGCGCACAACGATGCGCGGCAGACCATTTAGACATCTAAAAACAAGATTGATTCATTTGTATTTAGTTGCCATTTTTCGTATGCGGACATGAGCATCTAAGCAACATTCAACCCGGACGCTTGCTACGCGGCAGGCGGGAGGAGCCGGAGGATAACAGTGATAAAAACTAGATCTTCCCGTTTGCGAAAACGGGAGCAGAGAAGTCGTGCCCTAGAGGCCTATCTGTTCTTGCTGCCCTGGTTCGGTGGTATGTTGCTTTTCACAGCGGGCCCGCTGCTTGCTTCGTTGTATCTGTCGTTCACCAACTTCGACCTCTTACAGCCACCGGCCTGGATCGGCTTCGAAAACTATATCGATCTACTTACGTTAGACCCGCTGCCAACGTGCACCTCTTCAACGCTTCCGGCGTCCGCCACGCGTGAAGCCGATCGAGCCGGGG
>NZ_JBOBHU010000040.1:0-18677 GCF_050587665.1 Rhizobium sp. Nf11,1
GGGGAGAAGAGGGAATCGAGAGGCTGCGGCTTGTCCTTCGCCCGTTTACGGGACCAAGGGCGAACTTAACCCGCTCCCTCGATCGCCCTACACATCTGCCTGACCACAGCGACATCCGTCCGGTTCGTACTCTTCGCCTCGAAACCAAACGCCACCGCGCGCGGATCGGCGCTTTCGACCGGCGAGCTGCAGGATCCATGCACTTCCCGGGCGCCGGTCGCACGGAGAATTTCGCCGACATTGGCGGGGCGGATGCCGCTGCCGGGCATGATCGAGATGCGGCCGGCCGCTTTCTCCGAAAGACGCTTCAGCGTGTCGATCCCATCGGCGGCCTTGACCGCGCGGCCGGAGGTGAGGATGCGTTCGCAGCCGAGTCCGATTGCCTGTTCCAGCGCCTGATCGGCGTCCGGCACCAGGTCGAAAGCGCGGTGCAGCGTCGAACCGAGGCCGACGGCATGCGCTTTCAGCCGGCGGATCAGCGGCAGGTCGAGCGTGCCGTCCGGGCGGTTGGCGCCGATGACGACGCCGGCGAGGCCGGCGGCGCGCACCGCCTCGATGTCGAGCATCATCGCCTGCTCGTCGAGGCCGTCGAAAATGAAGGGGCCGGCATGCGGGCGGATCATGGCATAGATCGGAACGGCCGCCCGGGCAGCGATCCGCATCAGGCTCGGCAGTGGCGTCAGGCCGCCGATCTCCAGCGCCGAGCAGAGCTCGATGCGGCCGGCGCCGCCTTCGATCGCGGCAGCGAGACCCGCGGCGCTGTCGACGCATACTTCGAGCAAAATCGTCATGCAGTCTCCCTGGCTCCGTCGACCTGTCTTGTGATGTGCGCGGCCGTTTCCGACGTCATCCTGGCAGCCGCAGCGATGATCATCTCGCAGGCATCGGCAGCGGCTTTTCGATGGTTGAAGGCGACGTGATAGGACATCGGCAGACGCTCGTCGAGATCGACGATGCGCACCTTGTCGGCGATCGGCATGGCGCTGACGCGGCCGAGGAAGGAGACGTAGCCGTGATTGGCCACGAGGTCGACGATGACAGGCAGCGAATCCGCCGCGGTGATATCCCGGCTGCGCAAGCGCCGGTCGGGTGCGCGCTCGTCGCTGAAGGCCATGGCGGCGTGGCCGAGGCCGGTGCGCGGGCTCGGCGTGCAGATCGCATGCGCGGCGACGAGTTCGGCGACCGAGGTTTGCGTGCTTTGCGGCGGCGCGATCAATACCATGTCGGTCTGCAGCAGTTCGCGATGCCGGAAGTGATCGAGGCCGAAGACCGAATCCAGGATGGCGACATCGATGCGGCCGCTCTTCAGCGCCTCGCGCAGGTCGTCGGCGGTCATCGAGACCAGCGAGATCGCATTATTGCTGCGGTGCGCATTCCACTCGGAAACGAGCAAGCCCAAGCAGCGCGCCACCCAGCTTTCCGATCCGGTCGGGATGATCGAGCCGATGCGCAGCGATCGGGCGGTGCGCCGGTAGCGCTCGTCTGCGGCCGATTTCAGATCGTTCCACGCTTGACTGATCGCCATGAAGATCTGGTAGGCGTGCCGGCCCTCCTCCGTCAGCACCGAACCCTGCGCCTGCCGCTCGAACAGGCGGCAACCAAGGAACTTCTCGAGATTGGCAAGCTGCAGCGAAAGCTGCGGTTGCCCCAAGCGAAGGCGGCGGGCGGCGCGGTTGATGCTGCCCTGGTCAGCCACCTCGAGAAAACGCTCGATCGCGACGACCTTGACGGGAATACGCGACGCCCAGGATTCGTAAGCCTCGGCGGTCGCGCTCTCATGGCCCACGAGTTGATGAAGCTGCCCGATCGCAGCAGTGATCGGCTCCAGCCCTTCCTGCACCCTGTCGCTTGCGAGCAGCGTCGCCAGCTCGCCCGACGAACGTTCCGTCAACTTCATCGCCAATTCGGTTTCAAGCTGGCGGATCGCCGTCGAGGCGGTGGAGGGCGACAGCTGGAAGCGGCGCGCGGTCTCGCGGATCGAGCCGGAACTCAGGACATGGCCGGCAATGAAAAGGGCACCCAGATGCAAAGAACTCGCTCCGAAAGCGCTGGAAAAACCGGACGATATGATGTGTTCGGCAAAAAAGATATCCCCGCCTGAGGATCGGCGTTCTATCGTCTGCGCATAAAAATCCGGGCGGCGATGTGTTCGCAAGAAGAGCACCGGACCATCGCGGAAACATGCAAGGGGACAAAAACAAATCGCGCCGGCCCTGGAAAAGGGAATGCGTTTCCGCGCAGGGAGATGCGTTCGCCGCCATAATCGTTAGCGCGACCGCAAATACTGGAGGGGGCTTGCATCGATTTTTCGGGTAGGCACGCTATTTCCATGACGCACGCAATTCGGATGATGGCGGCCTCACCGCCCTCGCCGGCGGATTTCCTGCGCGCAAGCTCCCGGGCTTGAGCCTTATCAACGGTGTTTAAAAGGGGATATTCCATGCTGAAGAAACTCGCACTTGCCGTTTCACTCTCCGCCTTCGCGGCGGGTGCGGTTCAGGCCGCAGACGTCGTCGTCTCGTCGAAGATCGACACGGAAGGCACGCTGCTCGGCAACGTCATCGCGCTCGCGCTCGAGGCGAACGGCATCAAGACGCAGGACCGTATCGCGCTTGGCGCCACACCCGTGGTGCGCAAGGCGATCACCGCAGGTGAAATCGATATCTATCCCGAATATACCGGCAATGCCGGCTTCTTCTTCAACAAGGCCGACGACGCCGCCTGGAAAAACAATGAGCAGGGTTACGAGCTGGCGAAGAAGCTCGATTACGAAGCCAACAAGATCGTCTGGCTGACGCCGTCGCCGGCCAACAACACCTGGGCGCTTGCCGTGCGCAACGACGTCGCCGAGCCGAACAAGCTGAAGACCATGTCGGACTTCGGCAAATGGGTCGCCGGCGGCGGCGCCGTCAAACTTGCGGCTTCGGCCGAGTTCGTCAATTCCGCCGGCGCGCTGCCCGCCTTCCAGACGACCTACGGCTTCCAGCTGAAGCCCGACCAGACGGTCGTGCTCTCGGGCGGCGATACCGCGGCGACGATCAAGGCGGCCGCAGACCAGACGAACGGCGTCAACACCGCCATGGTCTATGGCACCGACGGCGCGATCGAGGCGGCCGAACTCACCGTTCTCGAAGACGACAAGGGCGTGCAGCAGGTCTATGCGCCGACTCCGATCATCCGCGAGGAGGTGCTGAAGGCCAATCCGAAGATCGAGGAAATCCTCTCGCCGATCTTCAAGAGCCTGAGCGCCGACGAATTGCGCAAGCTCAACGCCAAGATCCAGGTCGACGGCGAGCCCGCAAAGTCCGTCGCCGAAGCCTATCTGAAGGAAAAAGGCTTCCTGAAGTAATCATCGCCCGCTCCGCCCCTCGCGGGCGGAGCCTCCCTTTGCCGACAGGCCAGACAGGGTTGGATTGATGGAAGAAACCTCAGCGGTCCGCAGACTGGACCGGCTCGGCGTGGTTCTGGTTGCGGGCGGCATTGCGGCGACGGCGCTGATGCCCTTCATCTATGTCAAGGCGAACCGCATCGCCGCCGGCAAGCCGATGCTGCTGACGCAGCTTCTTCCCCAGCCCTCCGTCATTGTCCTTATCGTCCTCCTCGTCCTGACCGCCTTAGCCACCTTGTTCCTCGCCAATGCAGTGGCGCGGCTTGTGGTCGCCACATTTTGCCTGGCGGCGCTGGTCGCGGCGATCGGCCTCGTCTCGACCGCGGCGACGCCGCCCGGCAGCACGGTGGCGCGCATGACGCTCGGCGGCGGTTTCTGGCTGCTGTTTGCGGTGATCGGGCTGATCATCTCGGACGCGCTGGTCAAAATCCGGCTGGCGCCCTGGATGCGGGTGGCAGCGCTGGCAGCTTACACGGCGATGCTCTTCACCTTCCTCGCCTCCGGCCTGCTCGACAGCCTGTCGATTATGAAGGAATTTTCCACGAGGGCGGCGCAGTTCCGGACGGAGGCATTTTCGCATCTGCTGCTGGCGCTGGGCTCGCTTGTTATCGCCATTGTTCTCGGCCTGCCGCTCGGGATCCTCTGCTTCTGGGTGCCGAAACTGCGCGCCGTCGTTCTGCAGGGCCTGAGCCTCATCCAGACGATCCCCAGTCTCGCCCTCTTCGGCCTGTTGATGCTCCCGCTTGGTTATCTCGCCACCCATGTGCCGCTGGCGGCCGCTGTCGGCATCCGCGGCATCGGTACGGCGCCGGCGTTGATCGCGCTGGTGCTCTATTCGCTGCTGCCGATCGTGGCCAATACCGTCGTCGGCCTGCAGGGCGTCGATCCCTCCGTGCGCGATGCGGCGGCCGGCATGGGGCTGACCCGCCGGCAGATCCTTACCGGCATCGACATGCCGCTCGCCTTTCCGGTCATCCTCACCGGCATCCGCATCGTGCTGGTGCAGGCGATCGGCATGGTGACGATCGCCGCGCTGATCGGCGGCGGCGGTTTCGGCATCTTCATCTTCCAGGGGCTCGGCCAGACCGCGATGGACCTCGTCCTGCTCGGCGCCGTGCCGACCGTCTTCTTCGCCTTCTCATCGGCCGTCATCCTTGATGCGGTCATCGACAGCATCCGGGGGCCCGCCGCATGAGCATGATCGAGATCAGCAACGTCACCAAGCGCTATGGTCCGGCGACCGTCGTCGACAAGGTCTCGATGCGTGTCGAGAAGGGCGAGATCACCGTCATCGTCGGCACGTCCGGCTCCGGCAAATCGACGCTGATGCGGATGATCAACCGGCTGGTGCCGATCACCGAAGGCGAGATCTTCGTCGGTGGTCAGAATGTGATGGACGTCGAGGTCACCGAACTTCGCCGCAAGATCGGCTATGCCATCCAAGGCCACGGCCTGTTTCCTCATCGGACCGTGGCGCAGAATATCGCCACCGTGCCGCAGCTGCTCGAATGGGATTCCAAACGCATCGCCGCCCGCGTCGAGGAGCTGCTCGGGCTTTTCAACCTCGATCCGGCTGAGTTCGCCGACAAATATCCGCATCAGCTTTCCGGCGGCCAGCAGCAGCGCGTCGGCGTCGCGCGGGCGCTGGCCGCCGAACCGGAACTGCTGTTGATGGACGAGCCCTTCGGCGCGCTCGATCCCGTCATCCGCGGCAAGGCGCAGGACGACCTGCTGGCGATCCAGAAGCAGTTCGGCACAACCATCATCCTCGTCACCCACGATATGGACGAGGCCTTCCATCTCGGTAATCAGATCGCGGTGATGAGCAAGGGCCGATTGCTGCAATGCTCGACGCCGGAAAAGATCCTCACCGAACCCGCCGATCCCTTCGTGCAGCAGCTGACCGGCACCTCCGACCGCGCGCTGAAGCTGATGTCGCTGCTGCCGCTGAAGGAGAGCATGGAGCCGGCCAAGGGCGGTCTTTCCTATGCCTTGCCGCAGTCGCTCAGCCTGCGCGACGCGCTGGCCGAAATGATCTGGCAGGGGGTCGACGAGGCGGCGGTGCAGGACGGCGAAAAGGCGCCTGTGGGATCGATCTCGATGGCGCGGCTGCTCGAACTGGGCCGCAAGGCATGAAACTCGTCGCCGCCAATTTTTTCCGCGTGGCCGCGCTTGCCCTGCTGCTCATCCTGCTGTTCAGGACGGATTGGCTTTCCTTCCTGTTTGTGCCGCTAACGAACAATAATGCGCCCGCGGTCTATACGCAGAACAGCCTTGCCTCGCTCGCGCTCGGACATCTGCAGCTCGTCGTCGGCTCGATCGCCTGCAGCGCCGTGCTTGCCGTTCTCGGCGGCATCTTCGTGACGCGGCAAAGCGGCGCCGATTTCCTACCGCTGTCGCGCGCCATCGCCAATGCCGGGCAGACCTTCCCCCCTGTCGCGGTGCTGGCGCTGGCCGTGCCCGCCACCGGCTTCGGCGCCATGCCGACGCTGATTGCGCTCTTCCTCTACGGCCTGCTGCCGATCTTCGAAAACACCGTCGCCGGCCTGAAACAGGTGTCGCCGCAGGTGCTCGACGCCGCCGACGGCATGGGCATGAACGGCACGCAACGTCTATTCCGCGTCGAGCTGCCGCTTGCCCTGCCGCTGATCCTCGAAGGGCTGAAGGTCGCGACGGTGATCAATATCGGCACGGCAACGATCGGGTCGACGGTTGCGGCCAAGGGCCTCGGCGAGGTGATCATCGCCGGGCTGATATCGGACAATACCGCCTTCATCCTGCAGGGCGGGCTGATCGTCGGCCTGATGGCAGTGTTGATCTATGACGCCATGGGCCTCGTCGAAGCGGCGATCACGCAAAGAATCGGCTTGCGCGCGGCTTAAGATGACCGCTACCAAGGCTGCCGTGATCGACGCAATGGGAGGCAGAATTGGCGAAGATGATCCACTCCATGATCCGTGTTCTCGACGAGGCGCGCTCGGTCGAGTTCTACGGCAAGGCGTTCGGTCTTACGATCGCCGACCGCGTCGACTTCGACACCTTCACGCTGATCTATCTGAGCAATGCCGAGACCGGATTCGAGCTGGAGCTGACCGTCAACAAGGGCCGCACCGAACCCTATGATCTCGGCAAAGGCTATGGCCATCTCGCCGTCTCGGTCGAAGAAGTCGCCATTGAGCGCGAGCGCTTGGTGAAACTGGGGCTCAAACCCGGCGAGCTGGTGGAGCTCAACCGCGACGGCAAGTTGTTCGGCCTGTTCTTCTTCGTCAGCGATCCCGACGGCTACAAGATCGAAGTGCTGCAGCGCCACGGGCGGTTTCTCTAGGACATAAGATGATTGCGAAAACTGCGCTCGATTCCGGCTGGACGCTTCACTGCAACGATACAGGAAGGCCGGGACTGCCGGATGCGATACCGGCGACGGTGCCCGGCTGCGTCCATACCGACCTTCTCGCCAACCGGCTGATCGCTGATCCCTATATCGACGTCAACGAAATCACCAATGACTGGATCGGCAAGACCGACTGGACCTATCGCTGCCGGTTCGAGGCCGCGCCGGATGAGGGCAGAGTGCATGAGCTCGTCTTCGACGGGCTCGATACGATCGCGGTGATCAGCCTCAACGGCGAAGAGATCGGCCGCACTTTCAACATGCACCGCACCTACCGTTTCGATGTTTCCGGGCTGCTGAAGGCCGGCGTCAACGAACTCTCCGTCACCTTCCGCTCCGCCTATGCCTATGGCGCAGAGATGGAGAAACATTACGGCTACCGCCCCAACAACTATCCAGGCCCGGGCAATCTGATGCGCAAGATGGCCTGCAATTTTGGCTGGGACTGGGGGCCGACGCTGGTGACGGCGGGCGTTTGGAAGCCGGTGCGTCTGGAAAGCTGGGATCGGGGGCGGCTTGCCGAGACGCGGGTGTCTGCAAGCCTTGCCGGCGGCGACGGACTGGTGATGGTGCATGCGAGACTGGCGCGGCATGGCGATCACGGCCCGTGCCGGCTGGCCGCCGAAATCGGCGGCGTGACCAAGACAGTAGCAATTGGCCCCGGCGAAGACGCGGTTTCCTTCGAACTCCGCCTCCCCTCGCCGCAGCTCTGGTGGCCGCACCATCTCGGCGCGCAGCCGCTCTATCCGCTGACGCTCACGCTGATCGACGAGGCCAGCGGCGATCTGCTCGACAGCTTCGAGCGCGAGCTCGGCTTCCGTTCGCTTAGGCTCGATACCTCGGCCGACGAGCACGGCTCGGCCTTTACCTTCGTCATCAATGACGTGCCGCTCTTCATCGCCGGCGCCAACTGGATTCCCGACGATTGTTTCCCCTCGCGGGTGACGGCCGACCGTTATGCCGCACGGATCGACGAGGCGAAGGCCGCCAATATCCATATGCTGCGCGTCTGGGGCGGCGGCATCTTCGAGCGTGATGAGTTCTACGCTGCCTGCGACCGAGCCGGCATGCTGGTCTGGCAGGATTTCCTCTTTGCCTGCGCCGCCTATCCGGAGGAGGAGCCGCTTCGAAGCGAGGTCGAGGCGGAGGTGCGCGACAATGTCGCGCGGCTGATGCCGCATGCCTCATTGATCCTCTGGAACGGCAACAACGAGAATATCTGGGGCTTCGACGAATGGGGCTGGCGGCCGGTCATCAAGGCCGGCGAGAGCTGGGGGCTCGGCTATTATCTCGACCTGCTGCCGAAGCTCTGCCGCGAGCTCGATCCCGACCGGCCCTATTATCCCGGCAGCCCCTATTCCGGCTCGATGGAGATCGAACCCAATGCCGACGGACATGGCTGCAAACATATCTGGGACGTGTGGAACGATGTCGGCTACGAGATCTACCGCAACTTTATCCCGCGATTCTGCTCCGAATTCGGCTGGCAGGCGCCGCCCGCCTGGGCGACGATCGAAGAGAGCGTGCACGATCAGCCGCTGACGCCGCAGTCGAACGGCGTTTTCCATCATCAGAAGGCAACGCAGGGCAATGACAAGCTGATCCGCGGTCTTGCCGGCCATCTGCCGGAACCGAAGACGATGGAGGACTGGCACTTCGCCACCCAGCTCAACCAGGCGCGCGCCATCCGTTTCGGCATCGAGCACATGCGCTCGCATCGGGCTATCTGCAAGGGCGCGGTAGTCTGGCAGTTCAACGACTGCTGGCCGGTGACCTCCTGGGCCGCGCTCGATTCGGCCGGACGCCGCAAGCCGCTCTGGTATGCGCTGAAATCAGCCTATGATCCGCGCCTGCTGACGATCCAGCCACGCGAGGGCGGACTGGCTGCGGTCGCCGTCAACGAGAGAACGCTGTTCTGGCGGGCGAAGATTGCCGGCAAGCGTTTGACGCTCGATGGAACCGTGCTCGCCGAATTCGAATTCTGGCGGCTGCTCTGCGACCGTTTCGAAGCGAAAGAGTTTCCGCTGCCGAGCAATATCGTCACTCCGAACTTACCGAAGGACGAAGTCGTTGTCGTCGAGATGCTGGACCGGCGGGCGTTTCACTATTTCGTCGAGGATATCGACCTCGCCCTGCCAGCGCCGCGGCTGAGCGTCGATGTCACCGGGATCGACGGGGGCTTCGCCATCACGGTGACGGCGGAGAATTTTCTAAAGGACCTCTGCCTGATGGCGGATCGGCTGGATCCGGAGGCGGTTGTGGATTCCATGCTGGTGACGTTGTTGCCGGGCGAGAGCCATGTGTTTGCGGTGAAGACGGGAAAGGCGATCAGGGCAGAAGATATCACCGTCGGCACCGTGCTGCGATCGGCCAATGATCTTGTTGCCGGTTCGCGCCAGTGACTGCCCCTCACCCTAGCCCTCTCCCCGCTTGCGGGGAGAGGGGACGTGCCCTGCGAGAGTTTGGTGGGAACGGAGAGCTTGCGGCATGGTCCCTTCGCCCCGTTTACGGGGAGAAGGTGGCGGCAGCCGGATGAGGGGCCGCCAAGCTCACGACATCACCAACACCAAAAAGGCCCCGCTGCTAACGGGGCCCTTCCAGCTCGGTCCATCGGACGAGATTACATCCAGTAGGGCGGCACGCCGTAATAATCATAGACCCGGCGGCCATTATCGTTGTACCAGGTGTCGTCATCGTCCGAACAGCTGGGTGCGCCTTCGATCTGCTCCTTGGTCAGGTCGATTCGATAACCGTCCAGCTGGGTGTCGTAGTTCAGCTTTTCCCAGGGCAGCGGATAGTGGTCGTGACCGATGCCCAGGAAGCCGCCGAAGCTCAGCACGGCATAGGCGACGCGTCCATCACGCTTGCCGATGATCAGGCGTTCGATCGAGCCGATATGCCGGCCATCAGGGCCATAGACTCGGGTGCCTTCGACGCGGTCGCTGGCGATCAGCGAATGCGTTTCCTTGGTGTTCGGGTCACGGCGGCTGGCGTCGGTGTCCTGATTCAACATTTGAACCTCCTTTGGTGTTTCCTCATGGTTGGTATGAAGGGTCAACGCCATTGCGGACTCAAAGTTCCCACCCTTTCGACGACCGCGATGGGCTATTGTTGACGTTTACGTCAAGGTTAGTATAGCTTCATACGGCTTGAACCATACAGGCAATGGCATAAGCTGCGGGACTGGAAGATGGAGGATGCTTCCGGTCAATTGCGGACCGGTCGACCACGACTCGATCGGCGCGGCGGCCGCAAGGGAGAGAGAGACACGATGAGCAGCATTTCCGTCCATCCGAACGGAGCAAAAGCGGACAAGCCCTGGCTTGCCACCTATCCCGATATGGTTCCGGCCGAACTGCCGCCGCTGGAACATGCCTCGCTCGCCGAACTTCTGGAAAAATCCTGCGCCCGTTACGCCGACCGGACGGTTTTTTCGAGCATGGGCAAGGCGATGAGCTATCGCGAGCTCGAAAGCCAGACGCGCAAGGTCGCCGCCTGGCTGCAGAGCATCGGCCTCGAGAAAGGCGACCGCGTCGCGGTGATGATGCCGAATGTGCTGCAGAACCCCGTCGCCACATATGCGATCCTTCGGGCCGGCCTGGTGGTCGTCAATGTCAATCCGCTCTATACGCCGCGCGAACTCGAACACCAGTTGCGTGATTCCGGCGCCAAGGTGATCTTCGTGCTGGAGAATTTCGCCCGCACCGTCGAGCAGGTCCTCAACAAGACCGACCTGCGCCATGTCGTCGTCACCTCGCTCGGCGAAATGCTGGGGCCGAAGGGGCTGATGGTCAATTTCGTCGTGCGCAAGGTGAAAAAGCTCGTTCCCTCCTGGTCGATCCCGCAGCATAAGAGCTTCAGTCAGGTGCTCAGCGAAGGCGCAAGGAAAAGTCTCCAGCCGGTCGCGCTGACGGGTGGAGACATCGCCTTCCTGCAATATACCGGCGGCACAACGGGCGTTGCCAAGGGCGCGGTGCTGACACATCAGAACCTGCTCGCCAACAAGCTGCAGCTGTCGCTGTGGCTGCGGTCGGCTTTCCAGCGCAAGAAGCAGCCGGAGGTGCTGAATTTCCTATGCGCGCTGCCGCTCTACCACATCTTCGCGCTGACGGTGAATTCGCTTATGGGCATGTCGCTCGGCGCCCACAATATCCTGATCGCCAATCCGCGCGACATTCCCGGCCTCGTCAAGGAGTTCGGAAAGTCCAACATTCACATCTTCCCCGGCCTCAACACGCTGTTCAACGCGCTGATGAACAATGCCGAATTCGCCAAGCTCGATTTCTCCTCGCTCGTCATGTCGCTTGGCGGCGGCATGGCTGTCCAGCGCCCGGTCGCCGAGCGCTGGCTTGCTATGACTGGCACTTCGATAACGGAAGGCTACGGCCTTTCCGAGACATCGCCTGTCGCCACCGCCAACCGCTTCGATTCGGTCGAGTTCACCGGCTCGATCGGCCTGCCGCTGCCCTCCACCGAACTCGACATTCGCGACGAGGACGGCCGTTCGCTGCCAGCAGGCGAAATCGGCGAGATCTGCATCCGCGGGCCGCAGGTGATGGCCGGCTATTGGCAGAAGCCGGAGGAAACGGCGCGGGTGATGACATCAGACGGCTATTTCCGCTCGGGCGACATGGGTTTCATGGACGAGCGCGGTTACACCAAGATCGTCGACCGCAAGAAGGACATGATCCTCGTCTCCGGCTTCAACGTCTATCCGAACGAGATCGAGGAAGTCGCCGCCATGCATGCCGGCATCCTCGAAGCCGCGGCGATCGGCGTGCCGGACGGCCATTCCGGCGAGGCGGTCAAACTCTTCGTCGTCAGAAAGGATCCGAACCTGACGGAAGCGGAGGTGAAGGCGCATTGCATCGCCAATCTCACCAATTACAAGCGCCCGCGTTTCATCGAATTCCGCACCGAACTGCCGAAATCGCCCGTCGGCAAGATCCTGCGCAAGGACCTGCGCGTCTGAATTTGACACTGTGATGAAATTCAAGCCATCCGCTTCCCGCGGGTGGCTTTTTTCATATTGGAGCGACGGCTGAACTTGATTTGCGCCTGAGAAAGCGAATAGTTTCCGCAACCTTTCCGCCTTAAAAGGAGCCTCCCATGAACGCCATCGTCGAACAGCTGAAAAACACTGCTGACGCCACCAAGGCGACCGATCTCCGCGCCGCCTTCGCCGCCGATCCGCAGCGCTTTTCGCGCTTTTCCGTCTCGCTCGACGATCTGCTGATGGATTATTCCAAGACGGCGGTGAATGACGAGATCCTCAAGCTCTTGGTCAAGCTCGCCGAAGAGGGCGGCGTCGAAAAGAAGCGCGAGGAGATGTTCTCCGGCAAGGCCATCAACTTCACCGAGGACCGCGCCGTCCTGCATACCGCGCTGCGCAACCGGTCCAACACGCCTGTCCTCGTCGACGGCAAGGACGTCATGCCTGACGTCAACGCCGTGCTTGCCGCCATGGGCAAGTTTGCCGACGAGATCCGCTCCGGCACGCTGAAGGGCGCCACCGGCAAGGCGATCACCGATGTCATCAATATCGGCATCGGCGGCTCGGATCTCGGCCCCGTGATGGCGACGCTGGCGCTTGCCCCCTTCCATGACGGCCCGCGCGCCCATTTCGTCTCCAATATCGACGGCGCTCATATCGCCGATATCCTGAAGCTGGTGCAGCCGGAGACGACGCTCTTCATCGTCGCCTCTAAGACATTCACGACAGTCGAGACGATGACCAATGCGCAGACGGCGCGCAATTTTATTGCCAAGGCGCTCGGCGATGCAGCCGTGCAGCACCATTTCGCCGCCGTCTCGACGGCGCTCGATAAGGTCGCCGCCTTCGGCATCGACAGCGCCCGCGTCTTCGGTTTCTGGGACTGGGTCGGCGGCCGCTATTCGATCTGGTCGGCGATCGGTTTGCCGCTGATGATCGCCATCGGCCCGGAGAATTTCGGCAAGTTTCTCGACGGCGCGCACGCGGTCGACAATCATTTCCGTAAGGCGCCGGTTACCGAGAACCTGCCGATGCTACTCGGCCTGATCGGATTCTACCACCGCAATGTGCTCGGCTACCCGACCCGCGCCATCCTGCCCTACGACCAGCGCCTGTCGCGTTTCCCGGCCTATCTGCAACAGCTCGACATGGAATCCAACGGCAAGGGCGTGACCGTCGACGGTACGCCGGTCGAGGGCAATTCCGGCCCGGTCGTCTGGGGCGAACCCGGCACCAATGGCCAGCACGCCTTCTATCAGCTCATTCACCAGGGCACGAGCATCATCCCGGCCGAGTTCATGATCGCCGCCAATGCCTTCGAGCCGGAACTGCGCCACCAGCACCAGCTGTTGATCTCCAACGTGCTTGCCCAGTCCGAGGCGCTGATGAAGGGTCGCACCTTCGCGGAAGCCAAGAAGCAGCTGACCGACAAAGGCATGGACGACAAGAAGGCCGATTTCATCGCGCCGCACCGCGTCTTCCAGGGCAACCGGCCGTCGATCACCTTCGTCTACGACAAGCTGACCCCTTACGCCCTCGGCCGCTTGATCGCGCTCTACGAACATCGCGTCTTCGTCGAAGGCGTGCTCTTCCGCATCAACTCCTTCGACCAGTGGGGCGTCGAGCTCGGCAAGGAACTGGCGACCGGCCTGCTGCCCGTCGTCGAGGGCAAGCAGAGCGCGGCGAGCCATGATTCCTCCACCCAGGGCCTGGTCGCGGCGCTGGCGAAGCTTGCGAAGTGAATATGGAGAGGTTTTTGCCCTGTCGCCCCTCACCCTAACCCTCTCCCCGTAAACGGGGCGAGGGGACGTGCCCTGTGAAAACTGGGTGGGGGACGGAGAGGTCGCGGCATGTTCCCTTCTCCCCGCGGGCGGGGGTCCGAAGGACGGGTCGAGACCCGTGGCTCGACCCCGGTCGGTGCCGGCAGGCGGATGAGGGGCGGCCGCCAGATCGTCATAATGGCCGCAAATGATTAGATTGATTTCGGCGGGCTTGGCGCCGCTGCCCTGCAAAAACCGGATTGAATGTTCTACTAATAGAAAATTGTAGAAAGAATTCTTTCAATTCGCCGCCATCGCCCTAGATTCAAGCAAAATCTGTGCGCATGGTACTTCCGACGACATGACCTATCAAACCGGGGATGATACCCCGTTCCACTGTTTCCGCTGGTCTATACACCGGGCAATTCGCATCCGGATCTGCTCTTTTGATGGCGGCGCCTGCCCTGCATTAGCCTTGCCCCGCCCCGGAGGCTCCCCGGAACCCTGGCACAGAGCGTTTTCCCGATCCATCTTCGCTAAAGGAAGCTCATGAGCCGTCTTATCGTCGTTTCCAATCGTGTTCCCATGCCGGCCAAGGATGGGAGTGCTGCGGCCGGTGGCCTCGCCGTCGCGCTGCAGGCAGCCCTGCAGGCGCGCGGCGGCATCTGGATGGGATGGTCGGGAGAGTCGAGCGGAGACAGGGAGCCCAGCGCGCTGTCGCTGCTGCAGAAGGGCAACATTACCTATGCGCTGACTGATCTCACCGACACCGACGTCGAGGAATATTACCGCGGCTTTGCAAACCGCGTTCTCTGGCCGATCTGTCATTACCGCCTCGATCTCGCCGAATATGGCCGAAAGGAAATGGCCGGCTATTTCCGCGTCAACCGCTTTTTCGCGCATCGACTGGCGCCGATGATCCAGCCGGACGACATCATCTGGGTTCATGATTACCACCTCATCCCGCTGGCGGCCGAACTGCGGCAAATGGGGCTGAAGAACCGGATCGGCTTCTTCCTGCACATTCCCTGGCCGCCCGCCGACATTCTCGTCACCATGCCGGTCCATGAAGAAATCATGCGCGGCCTTTCCCATTACGACCTCGTCGGCTTCCAGACCGACTACGACCTGCAGAACTTCGCCGGTTACCTGAGACGGGAGGGCATCGGCGACGACCTCGGAAACGGATTGTTCGATTCGCACGGGCGGATCTTCAAGGCCGGCGCCTATCCGATCGGCATCGAGACCGCAGCCTTCGCCGAATTCGCAGAGCGAGCCGCAGACAATGTCATGGTGCAGAAGACCCGGCGCAGCATCGAAGGCCGCGACATGATCATCGGGGTCGATCGCCTCGATTATTCAAAGGGCATTATCCAGCGTCTGGAAGCGTACGAACGCTTCCTCACCAGCAATCCGGCCTATCAGAACAAGGTCACCTATCTGCAGGTCACGCCGAAATCACGATCGGAAGTCCCCGAATACGAGCATATGCAGAAGATGGTCGCCGAACAGGCCGGCCGCGTGAACGGCGCCATCGGAACGGTCGACTGGGTGCCGATCCGCTATGTCAACCGATCGATCAGCCGCACCGTACTCGCCGGCCTCTACCGCCTGGCGACGATCGGGCTCGTCACGCCGTTGCGCGACGGCATGAACCTCGTCGCCAAGGAATATGTCGCCGCCCAGGATCCGGATCGCCCGGGCGTCCTGGTGTTATCGCGCTTTGCTGGCGCGGCACGAGAGTTGAAGGGGGCGCTGCTGGTCAATCCCTACGATGTCGAGGGCACGGCCAATGCGCTTGCCAGGGGCCTTGCCATGTCGCTCGAGGAGCGCCGCGACCGCTGGAGCATGATGATGGAACATCTGCTCTCTCACGACGTCTCGCTCTGGTGCGAAACCTTCCTGCGGGACCTGGTGACCGCTCCAGAACTTCGGTCGGTGCCGGCAGGCGGATGAGGGGCTGATGCTCGCTTAAGCCTTAAAGCCCGATCTCGTGCGCCCAGGGCGGATTGGCGCCGGCGCGGGAAACGGTGACGGCGGCGGCCTTGGCGCCGAGCGTCAGGGCGTTGCGCACCGCCTGTTCATCGAGCGAGGCGACCCGCTCTTTGGTCAGCAGATTATCCCTCTTCAGCGAGGCAAGCACGCCGGCGTCGAAGGTATCACCGGCGCCGACCGTGTCGACAACGGCAACGCGCTCGCTCGGCACCGTCACCTTGCGATCCCTGGTGTAACCCGAGGCGCCTTCCGCGCCCTTGGTGATGACGACGAGCTTGGCGCCCTCAGCCAGCCAGTGGGCGGCGAGCGCGTCATGGTCGCCTGAAAGACCGAACCAGTCGAGATCCTCGTCGGAGAACTTGACGATGTCGGACTTTGCCGCCATGCGCCGGATGCGGGCCATATGAGCCTGCTTGTCCTTGATGAAGCCCGGGCGGATGTTGGGGTCGAGCGAAATGACGCGGCGGGCCGCTTCCCGGTCGAGCAGTGCTTCGTAGGTTTCGCCGCAGGGGCTCGGGATCAGGCTGATCGCGCCGAAATGCAAGGCTTCGCAATCATCGCCGAGAACAGGCAGGTCGGCCTCGGTGATCATCCGGCCGGCTGTGCCCTCATCGTAGAAGGCATAGGTCGCCTGGCCGCTGACCAGCTTGACGAATGCGATCGTCGAAGGGCGCGGGGTGATGGCGCATGGGCTGTAATCGACATTGCTCGCCTTCAGTGTCGCCAGCAGGATTTCTCCCATCATGTCGTCGGCGATGCCGGTGAAGAAGGCGGTGGGAATGCCGAGGCGGCCGAGCGCGATGGCGGTATTGAAGATCGCGCCGCCGGCATAGGGCGCAAAGCCCTTCTCACCAAGGGTGGTGTCCCTCGGCAGCATGTCGATCAGGGCTTCGCCGCAGCACAAAATCATCGGATTCCTCCCAACAGCATTTCTATCTTCATCAAGCGCTTAAGTGAGCTTTTGTCAACCGATTAGAGCGAAAGCTCACTCACTCCACCATTCCTCGCCGACCACGCCAATGGCGCATCGAGAAAGGCCTCGACCTCTGCAAGCGTCTTGTCGTCGAAAAGCTTCTCTGCCCTGGCAACCGCAAGGACGCTGCGCCAGGTGGCGATGTGATGCAGCCTCACCTTGCCGTCGGCAAAACGCTGATCGCCGAAAATGCCGTAGAAGAACAGCGCGATACCGTGATCGACGATGCCGCCGGCGGCGCGAATGGCGTCGATGAACTTGAACATGCTGCCGCCGGCCGTCGTCAGGTCCTCGATGACGAGCACGCGCGAACCTTCGGGCATATTGCCTTCGATCTGGGCGTTGCGGCCGTGGCCCTTCGGCTGCTTGCGGACGTAGATCATCGGCAGGCCGAGGCGATCTGCGAGCAGGGCAGCGAAGGGAATGCCGGCGGTCTCGCCGCCGGCGATGCAATCGAACTGCTCGAAACCGGCATCGCGCAGCAGAGTGCTGGCGGCAAAATCCATCACCGTCGAACGGATGCGCGGATAGGACAGGAGCTTACGGCAATCGATATAGACCGGGCTCGCCATGCCGGAGGAGAGCTTGTAAGGCTGAGCCGCATTGAAATGCACCGCTTTGATCTCCCAGAGCATCTTGGCCACCAATTCGGCCATCAGGGCGCGGTCGGGAAATGCGGTCTGGATCATCGGGCTCTCCTTCGGTTTTGCGTCTCCGGCAATAGCAGCAAGCGCCCACCGTTTCCAGACGCAGGCGATCTATTCCAGCAAGAGACGGCCGATATCGGGTCCCTGCATCTTCTTGAACAAGGCAATCGTCCGGTCGCCCTCCTCTGCATCCAGCGAGACGGCATAACGCACGGCGGCGGCAAGCAGCTGCATCGTCAACCGGGCGATCGCCTGAAGTTCGCTGCGGTCCCGATCCGGCCAGAGGCGCACGAGCACGGCGAGAAATGCCTGGGTATGGAATTCCATGTCTTCGGCATCGACCTGCTGCAGCAGCTTGTCGGTGTGGGTCGCATGCCAGATATCGCGCATCACGGGCTCGCGGCGGAAGAACGCATAATATTCGTCGACGATGTTGGCGAGCGCGGCCGGCAGGGCGGCGGCGTCGACGACCTTCGCCAGTTCCGCCTCGACACAGCGCCTGCCCTCTTCGTTGAAGCGCTCGGCCAACGTCCGGATAATCGCGCTCTTGTCGGGGAAATACTGGTAGAGGGCGCCGAAGGAAAGGCCAGCCTTTTCAACGATCCCGCTCATCTTCAGGCCGTCGCTGCCATGGCTTTCGATCAGTTCGGCGGCGACGGCGAGGATTTTTTCGAAACGCTCGCGGCCGCGCTGCTGGCGCGGGATGCGGCGCGGCTGGCCGCCACGGTCCTGCTGGCGTCTGCGCGTTGCGCGTTTCTGCTCCGACATCGGCTCTCCTTCACGTTGACAAACAAAATAAGAGAGTTTATCTCATATGGCAAATCCGAGAGTCTCTCTTATTTCATTCCCGCAAGGAGCTTCGGCATGCAGATCGTCCTCATCCTTTCCCTCGTCGCCGCGGCGATCGGCAGCGGCCTCGTCGCCGGCATCTTCTTCGCCTTCTCGACCTTCATCATGACCGCCTTCTCACGCATCCCGGCCGAACAGGGCATTGCGGCGATGAACTCGATCAATGTGACGATCGTCCGCTCGCCCTTCATGGGCCTCTTCGTGCCGACGGCGATCCTCTGCCTCGTCATCGCCGTCCTCGCGGTGATCGACTGGCGCGGCGGCGCGTCCGCGCTGATGCTGGCGGGTGCAGCCATTTATGTGTTTGCCTCCTTCCTCTCGACGATCATCGTCAACGTGCCGATGAACGACGCCCTGGAAAAGGTCAGCGGCAGCGGGGCGGCGGCGGTGGCGCTCTGGACCTCCTATGTCAGGGATTGGACGTGGTGGAACCATGTGCGAACCGTGGCCTCGCTGCTCGCCTCGGCCGCTTTCGTGCGGGCGCTGATGATGGTTTGAGCAGCAGGCGCCCACACTCAAGAGAGCCTCATCCTGAGGAGTCTCGCCGGGCCATCGAAGGACAATGCGGGTGTGCCGGTGGGCGATCCAGGCAAGGAGCAGCGTTGCGAGGTGTCCTCCGAGGCTCGCCCTATGGGCTACGCGCCTCAGCAACCGTGTTGTTGCGGTTCGCTCCATGGGCTA
>NZ_JBOBHU010000041.1:0-17805 GCF_050587665.1 Rhizobium sp. Nf11,1
TCGATGAGTGATGCGATGGTCGCCCAGTGCTCGGCCCCAGCGTCGGAACCCGCGAAGAGGGCATTTTTCCGATTGAGAGCAATTGGCCTGATAGATCGCTCGACTGCGTTGGAGTCGATTTCGATGCGGCCGTCATCGATGAATCTAGTCAGCCCATCCCAGCGCGACAAGGTGTATCGGATTGCTTCGGCCAGCTTTGTCTTCTGGCTGATGAGGCCGAGCTGTTCGGTGAGCCAGGAAGCAAGACTGTCGGTGATCGGGCGGCTCTTCTCCTGTCGGACGGCGCGGCGTTCGTCTTGGGCGCGGCCACGGATGTCGTCTTCAGTCCTGTAGAGTTCGGCAATACGCCGTAGCGCCTCGGTGGCAATGGGTGCGGGACCGGCAGCGGCCAGTTCATAGAAGCGACGTCGAACGTGAGACCAGCAGAATGCCAGCGACACGGCATTTTTGGCCGCAAGCGGTCGATAACCACTGTAACCATCGACCTGCAGGATTCCGACGAAGCCTTCGAGATGAGTCATCGGGCGCTCGGCCTTGCGATCCGGTGCATAGACATAAACGACACCAGGCGGATCACTTCCCTGCCACGGCCGGTCATCACGCGCATAGGCCCAGAGTTGGCCGGTCTTGGTCTTGCCGCGTCCCGGATCGAGCACCGGGGCTGTCGTCTCGTCGGCGAAGAGCTTGGACGACGACTTCAGATGATCAAGCAACCGCTAATGGACCGGGCGTAGATGCCAGGCGGCTCGGCCGACCCAGTCGGCAAGCGTCGAACGATCAAGATCGATGCCCTGGCGCTTGTAGATTTGCGCCTGACGATACAGCGGCAGGTGGTCGGCATATTTGGAGACTAACACCTGGGCGACGGTTGCCTCTGTCGGGATGCCGCCTTCGATCAATCTTGTCGGTGCCGGAGCCTGGACAACGACCTCCTCGCAGGCCCGGCAGGCATACTTTGGGCGGCGGACCACCAGCACGCGGAACTGGGCAGGCACAATGTCGAGCTTCTCGCTGACATCCTCGCCAATCCGATGCAGGTCGTTGCGGCAGCAGGGGCAGGCATGGTCATCGATATCGACCGCGATCTCGACGCGCGGCAGATGTGCTGGCAGCGAACCTCTGTTCGTGCGCCGTTGGCGACCTGCGCCTGTAGAACAGAAGGGGAGGCTTGCGCATTGTCTTCCAGACCGGCAGCCTCGACTTGCTCGGCCTCTTCAAGCCCAAGCAGAAGCTGGTCCTCGGGAAGCGTCTCGGCACGGCGACCGAACCGGTGGCGCTGCAATTCCTTGATGATCTGACGCAGGCGGGCATTCTCCGCCTCGCGCGAAAGCACCATCGCTTTCAACGCGTTCAGGTCATCCGGAAGCTCGTCCGCCGTTATCGTCATGGATCGAGAACACCATATTTTACCGCTCGGATCGAGAGGCTGGATGGTGCTGATTCAATTGGTCGCGGCCGTCATCCAGCCTTTACCGGCGTGCGCGTTTCGCTCGGCGCATGCACGCGTTTCCAGTCCAATCCCTCGAACAAAGCCGAGAACTGGGCGGCCGTCAGATGCATCGCGCCGTCCTGCATTCGAGGCCAATGGAACTCGCCATTCTCAAGCCGCTTGGCAACCAGGCACACGCCGCTGCCATCCCAGAAGATCAGCTTAATCCGGTCCGTTCGTTTGGCGCGGAAGACATAGATCGTGCCAGAGAATGGGTTAGCACCCATCTCCGCCTTCACCAGTGCTGCCAATCCTTCAGCACCTTTGCGGAAGTCGACGGGCTTGGTGGCGATCATCACCTTTACCGCACCGGACGGACCAATCACGACTGAGCCTTCAAGGCCTGGATCACGGCAGCAATGGTCGCGCTGTCCGTACCAGATGCGATCCTGACGATCGCGCCGCCAACCTCCAACTCGATTGCCGCAACTGGAAGTGCGCTCCTCGTTATCGTCTTTCGCCGTGTCGGAGTTGCCTCTGCTGGACGATCAATTACCGCTGGCACAAACATCGGCGGCGAATCTTGCTTCGCCTGACTTCGCACCTGCCGACGCCACGTAAACAATTGTCCGGGAGACAACCCATGTCGACGCGCAACAGCACTGACCGACATCTCGCCGCTATAGCTCTCAGCGACAATTCGGTCCTTCTCCTCGTCGCTCCAGTCGCGGCGACGGCCAGTTCCCGTGAAAACCTCAAACCGTTGCACCGGCACGTCTACACTGGTGCCATGCGTAAAACCTGTAATCGTCATATGTCGAAGCCTCGTTCGGCAACAACATCAACAATCACACGCTGATCCGGAAGGTGGGGGCAAAACACCGCTTACTTTCAAGGCGCGACCGTATCTACAGCCGCGCCCAGCCGCGCATGCCGTCAAGATCGAAAAAGGCCTTTGCAATGTTGCGCGCTTCAACGGTCCGGTCCTTCTCGACGTGATCGAGCGGTGCCCTCCAGAGGACGTCAGCGGTCCGTGGGGATCCGAGCAATCCCTGTGGCCCTTGCCGTCAGCAACCATGAACTGCACGACGAATTGGTCACACTACGATCCCACCGTGAGCGCGACGAACAGCCCACCTTTTCTTTGCTGATTGCGACCGCGAGATAAGCTTCCTCCTCCATCAATAGACGAAAGCCGTGGGATGCTCGTCGCGCACACATCCCATCAAAGTCCATGTTGCGAAACTCAGCGACAACGGCGACTCAATAGCCGCAAAATGGAAACGCCGATCACGCAAGAGAACTCGAGCCTGCGTTCCTCGGCGAATGCTTACAGTCTGGCCGTCACCCTCGCTGGCTGTGGATACGAACGAAATTCAAGGGAACGCTCTCGCTCAAGCGGCTCGTCAATCTCGCGCGCGTGCAGATCGAGACAGCGACATCTACGAGTTCTATTGCGCCACGTAGGACCTTGGTACCGCCTTCCTCGTGCGGGCGCAGACGAACAGGCTGCCCGAGTGTCGCCCAAAGATCCTGGCCTTCGCGCCTTCGCCCAGTGCTCTTGGACGGGATGTCATCGCATCACAACGACCCGACTTGGCTGCAGGTGAAGTGCTATCAAAACCTTGACCGGTTTGCACGACATCGCTTTCGGCATCTCTATTGGATCAAGCTCGACGATGTGGGTCAATCGGCAGCCCTGCCGGATGGATGACCGTGCATCCGGACAACGCCTTCGTCAGCCAGTAGTCAGCCAAGTCGTCTATCTAGGGCTGCCGCGCCAAGCAACCTAAACTCACGTCAAAACACAGGAGCGAATCGTCATGTATGGTCGAATTGGTGACTCTTCTGATATCCAATACACGCGTAGGGGGAGGCGGCAAACGGATGCAGGAAGCCAAGAGTTCGCGGCCACGTTTGCCCGGATGCACATAACCGCATCGGCTTCCAGCGGCGGCTCATCGTCAGCGGCTACGCAAGCTTACTCCCTCCAAGCCAACCCTCCGGTGGTGCAGATCGACAGATCTACTTTCAGGAGGGAGGCGAGGCAATTTCACGGCGCTGAGATCACGCGCATCGCAGACAATCCACAAGAGTATTCGGAATTCATATCGTCACGCGCCAGACGCACTGCGGACGTTGCTAGTCAATACGGCGTGCGTCGAGACTCGGAGCACGCGCGATATTACAGCTACCAACTGGGAGACCACTGTGTTGGACTGCTGAGAACAGAAGGCGGATTCAGCATGACTGAGTTTGAATCCGAAAGGTGGCGGGAACAATTTCCCGGTCGAACTGAGGTCACCTCTATAGTGGATCTTCAGGTAACTCATCCGCTCGTCGAGAATGCAGGCGATATTCTGCTGGAGCATCAACTTCGGAGGGACGGCGAACGACCGTTACTGAATTGGCGTGCGGCTAATCCAGAAGCACAAGCCCGCGCAGCGACGATGGGGTTTGTTGAAGTGGATGATGGCGACATGGTCCTTGACCCTACTCAGCATCCCGACAAGTGGACGAAGAACAGTGCCGGTGAATGGCAGCGTGTGGGCAAACCGCAGCAGTATCTCTGCAAAACTAAGGATAGCGGGAAAACTGAACCAAGTTCAGACTCCTATGAGGATGACTTTATGTGATCGGACGCTCGTGGAGATAGCAGCGATGGCGGGCCGCTGATGGCTATGTGCCGTGTCCATTGTCATGTGCGGTGAGCGAAATGGCTCGACCGAAACGGCAACGCGCACGGGCGGCCCCGGCCGGCGCAGACTCAAGCGGAGCAGCTACCGCCTGAACATTGCAAGTGCTTTAGCGCGCGCCGCACCGAAGTCTGCAGCCATGTCAGAAACGTTAGGAGGAGACGCATCGGGCCTCCATCTATGTTTCTTCGACGTATTCGCCGGAAAGTTCGGCAGCTTCCCGGCCTGGCTGTGCGTGGGGGTCACTCCGATCGATCTCGTGGTGAAACTCGCGCCGCAGGCAGTGCAACTTCCAGAGCGTCCTCTGGCCTAAACCCGCTCAGGCGGGATGGGATATTGGCGATGAGATTTACGTGTGCATCTGGGCGATTGCACATGTCAGCCAAACGCTGGCCAACGAGCGCTGAACGACACCAGCCCGCAAAATGATAGGCACGGCATTTTCGCCGTTTCGGAGATGGAATATGACGGTCATTGGCCCACCTGGGAACTCGCGTATTAGGAATGCTGGGGCCGACAATATTTCGGGATCAAGCAGTTCGCGCTCGCAATCAGGCCCTCCCCTGGCGGAGGGCCGCCAAAAGTTCAATTCCATCCTGGAGGTGATGCACTCTGGGTCTCAAGGCACAGGTGCGTCCTGCGCACGCACTGCCGACGAAGACCCTGGGGAGAGGTCGTCCGGCCCTTCCGCGGGCGCACGGCGAGTGCTGGCCGCTGTTGTTCGAGCAACCGCGCTGACAAGAGCAGGCGCCGTGCGGCGGCGCCGTCTTCCCTCAGTCCCGGAGGGTGATGCCACAGTTCTAGTCGCTGACCAGCCATCCAAGTCGGACATGGCAGTCCCGCTTTGTATAACCGCCGGACAAATCAAGGCAGAAGATCAACAGATGAAAGGCTTGCTTGCAGAATTTGAATCTAGCCGCCTTGAAGCTAGCCTAACCGCCAACCGAGGCCCTACCCTGGAGGAGAAGCAAGAGGCGCTCGATCGAATCGTCGATGCAGGCTCGACAGTTCTGGAATATCACGCGAGTCTGGCCCCAGGGAGCGATAGCATTCTGTCCAATGATCATGCGCGTCTAACCCGGGATCTGGTGCTCGATGCGGCATCGGAATGCATGGAACTCGCCAAGGACGGCATGCAATTGCTAGAGATTCGTAACAAGGCGCGCGCCGTGCTCGCCTTGGTCCTCCGATCCAACCCTAGCCCCGCCAAGCTGAGCCAAGCGGTTTCCAGTGTGGCAAGGCACTATATAGCTTGCGTGGAGTTTTGGGAAAAGAAGACATGGCGCGCGGAACGCATCCAGTTAGCCTATGCCGTCACTGCCAACCTACCAAATACAAATGCCGAGATCCAGCAGGCCGAAGAGGCCAAATTGCGACTGCATACCGGCTCGACACTGATGTCGAGGTTCATGGTTCTGCAATCGCGGATCGAGCTCGCGCGGTTGTTAATTGAGCCACGAGCGAGCAGTTTCCAAGCGCCACTGAGGGAAATGCTTATCGGTGAGAACGGGCGAGTACCTCTGTTGGATGCCCTCAGCGCCTCAGTTTTGCCGGCGGTGCATCGGACGCGCGGCGCTCTTCAGACCAAGGCAGGGCGCCCACTCGACTCGATAGACTGCTCCGTTCTGCAAGGCGTCATGCAGAGGCTTTTGGATTTTGCATCGGCGTTGCCCGACTTGCTTGGCAGGCTAAGCGATGACCGAACAGGTGCCGACCTCCCGTTGGAATTGTTGGGTCAGATAGCGGAAGGCGCGCGAGGCACTGCGGACCAGGTCCTGCAACTCTTGGACCTGCAGCCAACGAGATCATCCATCAGCGAACGGCCGGCTGCCGCTGTGACTGCGACCGACACTACCGGCCAGGCTGTGACGGAGAGGGCTGCACCGGCCGAAGGCACTTCGACCCGCAGGAAGGGGAAAAGCAGGCGCAAGCCCTCCGCTGGCGCCCGAAGTTCGGCCCCCGGGCGACCGGAACCGCAAGTCGTTTCGGGCAAGAGCGGCACGGCGCAAGCAACCGAGGTTCTCTCCCTTGGCAACAGTTCATCGGGCCCCTCCATTAGTCCACATCGAATTGCGGACGCTGCGCCCCGTGCAGGCATTACCGCGGGGCGTGTTCTTCCCTCGTTGTCGGTTGATGGAGCGCGAGCTCGAGAAAAAAGCTTCGTGGGCGAACCCCGGCCCGGCGATCAAGGACCCGGAACATCGCAACCGGACGCGCTCCCAACTGGTAGCCAGACTGTGGGCATTGGGGAAGCTGGATCAAGCAGCTCGCCCCCGCAATCAAGTCACGCCGTTGGACAGAGCAGCCAATCGTCCGATGTCGGCGTGCAGCGGACGCTCGCTGGCTCCCAGTATAAACGAATGTCCTATGCTCGCGTTGTGCTAGGGGCCGACGAAGCCCTTGGCGGCAAATCCGCCGATTCATCCATAGGTCCCGCCCGAGCCCTCACGACTCCGCGACGGGCAGCCAGTGGGCCTCAACATCATTCTACCCAAGGTCCGCAAGGCGAAGTAACGGCCAGGGAAAAAAAGTCTTTGCGTTTTCATGAGAACTGGCGGCTCCGCGATCCAAAGCCGAGTCGCTCGCAACCAGACACGCTCCCACCTCAGGAGCAAAGCGAGCCCAGGCCAGCGGCAGGAGCGGGACGGCGGCGTTTCGACAATGTAGCCGCACAGAGCTACAACGAAGCACTACTCAATGACGCTTTACATGAGATTTCCTTCGCTCCCGGCATCACTGAATTCTCGTGCGCTGTGGTGAAGTACGACAAGAGTCTGCAAGGCCAGGCACATCATGCAACATTCCTCCAAAGGGCCGCTTCCGAGTTCACTCGTCAATTTATTCCAAGATGGGAGCAAGATGTCCGCGTCCGCAATACCTGGGGGTACGCCACCTCCTGCAACTCGATCAGCCGGAAAACTGGCGGTCAGGCAGGCATGGAAGCTTGCAGCGCCATGGCAGCTCAGGTGTCGAGACTCGGCAGCGCGCTGAAAGACGTTGAAAGTAAAACGCTTTCACTGTTCGTATTGTCTTTCAGTCGCTATCCCCGAGTAACGGAATGTCGCAATGGAATGATTGGTATCGCCAAGATTTTTCATGAGCAACGCGGAGCGCTTTCCCAGCTCAACGGTCAAAGTCTGGCACTGCTGGTCAACGGCTTTAGCAAATGGCCGGAACACGAGAACGCTCGTAAAGCCGCGATAGCAGTTGCCGCCGAGATTCGCCGCCGCCCCGCCGGGCTGTCTGATTTTGGTCCGCAGAACTTGGCTAACGTTGTGAACGGTTTGAGCAAGTGGCCGCAAGAGGCGGAGTGTTGCGGCACTATCAATGCAATCGCCGATGAGGTCTGTCACCGCGCCGATAAAGACGCCAATCTATCCGGGTTTAATCCGCAGGCTCTGGCAAACCTGATGAACGGCTTCAGCAAAGCGCCGGAACTGGTACACTCACGCCAAGCAACCGTCGTCATAGCCGATGCGGTCTGTCGCCGCGCCGATAAAGACGCCGATCTATCCGGGTTTCATCCGCAGGATCTGGCGAACCTGGTAAACGGCTTCAGCAAGTGGCCCGAGGACTGCCGCGGAGCTATCGCTGCGATCGCGCGTGCGGTGCCTTGCGCCGCCGGCGAGCTGTCGGGTTTCATTGGGCAGGATCTGGCGAACCTGGTGAACGGCTTCAGCAAGTTGCAGGCGGCGGAGTGCTCCCGCGCTTCCGTCGCAATTGCCAGTGAGGTCTGTCACCGCGCAAGCCGCCCCGAGGTCGGGCTCTCTGATTTCAATCCGCAGCATCTGGCGAACCTGGTGAACGGCTTCAGCAAATTGCAGGCGGCGGAGTGCTCACGCGCTGCCGTCGCAATTGCCGTTGAGGTCTGTCACCGCGCCAGCCGCCGCGAGGTCTGGCTTTCTGATTTTGATGGGCAGCATCTGGCGAACCTGGTGAACGGCTTCAGTAAATGGCCGCAAGAGGAGAATTTGGGTCACGCCACCAACATTGTCGCTGACGAGGTGCTTCGCTGCGCCGATCAGCTGCCTATGTTTGATGCGCACCACCTGGCGAGCCTGGTGAACGGCTTCAGCAGGTGGCCGCAATCGGAAAACTCCTATCAAGCCACAGTTGCGGTCGCAGGTGCCGTGGTTAGCCGCCCCGGGCGCCTGCAGGGCTTCACTGGGCAGGATCTGGCGAACCTGGTGAACGGCTTCAGCAAGTGGCCCGAGGACTGCCGCGGAGCTATCGTCGCGATCGCGCGGGCGGTGGCTCGCGCCGCCGGCGAGCTGTCGGGATTTAATGAGCTAGATCTGGCGAATCTGGTAAACGGCTTCAGCAAGTGGTCCGAGGACTGCCGCGGCGCCATCGTTGCGGTCGCGCGTCAGGTCGGTGGCCGGGCCGACCAGCTGCCTGTGTTTGGTCCGCAGGCACTTGCGAACCTGGTGAACGGCTTCAGCAAGTGTCCTGACGAGGCTGGCTGCTGCGACGCCGTCGTTGCCATCGCTGCGGAGGTGGTCAGTCGCGCCAGCCCCAGCGACCTGCTGCCTGGATTCGATCCGCAGGCCCTTGCGAACCTGGTGAACGGCTTCAGCAAGTGGCCGCAAGAGGAGAAATCACGCCAGGCCGCCGCGGTAATCGCCGGCGAGGTAATTCGCAGCGCTAACCAGCTCCTTGATTTTACATCGCAGCACCTTTCGAACCTGGTGAACGGCTTCAGCAAGTGGCCGCAAGAGGAGAAATCACGCCAGGCCACCGCGGTGATCGCCGGCGAGGTGATTCGCGACGCCGATCGGCTCTCTGGTTTTAGCTCGCAGCAGCTGGCAAATCTGCTCAACGGCTTCGACAGGTGTGCGGAAGAGGAGGCATGCAGCCAGGCGGTTTTGGAGATCGCCCGCAGACTTGGCCCGGCCGGTCGACCATACCGTCATTTTACGACGCACGGGCTCTCCAGTATCGCCAACAGTTTGGCGCGTGGGGTTATGAGGAGAGAGGACGCCGGAGAGATCGCAGAGACCGCGCTGCTGAAAGATCGACTACACAAACTGGCTCATTATCTTCATTATGCGAGCGATCGCATCGGCGAGGCCGACGCGGTGGCCGTCACGAGCATCTTGAAGGCGTTGGCCAAGGCCCAGTTGCATGACGATCTTAGCTTGCTCGCAGCCCCTGGAATAAATCGACTGAGGCAATTGCATCAGGCCCCTGGCTTTGCGGTTGAGAACAACCTCGAAATTATGGGAAACATTTGCGCCGCTCTGCTGCCGCTGGCGCGCAGCCCGCGCAAGCAGCTGCGTTGGCACCGAAGGCAGGCTTTGAACTTGCTTAATGATATCCAACCTATCGTGGAGCACAAGATCGAGGCCCATCTCAGGGCAAGCGATGCCGAGCGGAACCGGGGGCCGAACTCGACACGCCGTCCCGCGCTGTCGATTTATCAAGTGCTCAAGGCCCGTGCGAACCTGGCAACATTGCTGCGGCGGCCGTATGTTGAGGGCAGCAAGTCTGATTTGCGTGTGAGGCGCGACGAGCTGCAGTCCAAGACCAAGGAAATCCTGGACAGCACGCGCGAGCTCATCGAAAGCGACCTTTCCAGCATGAGTTGGAACTTGATCGCGCAAATCGAGGCTGAACGTCCGATCGATGCGCTCGACACGTTCGTGGCGCAGAATGCCGCAACGGTCCAAGCCCAACATTCGGCGTCCGTCTTCGACGTCCATCAGGTTCTGCGAGCCATGGACCATGAACCCAGAGCGCCGCAGGGTGAGGCGGGATTGATGCGATTGCCGGTAGTCGACATGCAGGGCCGGCAACTGGCCACGGACCCCGAGACGCGCTATTCGATCTTTTATCGCCTGACCTCGGGGGCAGTGAAGATGGTTGCGGTGCAACTGCCAGGAAAGCCGAGCCCGTTTATGCTGGCACGCACGTTAACCGTCGAGGGCGTGCCATACCGCATGGATCTGTTCGGCGGAAGCAAGTTAAAGCCGCCGCGAAAAACCCTTTCCCAGATCGCGGCCAAACTTCCAGGTCGGGGGGAACCAGAGCCTTCCGGCGGGAAGCTGCTGGCGATTCCCTATGCCGAAACCGCACCAGGCACTTCCTTTGAGAAGCTGTCGCGCGCCTGGGCACCTTTCAAAGAGGCATATTATTACACTCAGCGTCGGGGTTTTGCCGCGCCGCCGGCTCTCAAGGACTTAGGTCCTCACGATTATGCGCTGGAAGGCGCATTCAAACTGTCGTTGCTGCCGGACCGCCCTGCCAGTGAACATCCCTTCAAGCTAACTGGGCGGGAAGGTCCGATTGCGTTGCGACCGCATGACGGCTGCGGCTTCATCAAGGCTTCGCTGGCCACTCGTATGAAGGCTGTTCGCCTGGCCGGTGGGCAGGAAGGTGCTGCTCGGGTGCCTGCGTTTGGTGAAGGAAGGAGATCGTCCCTGCCTGCCACGGCGCTGCAACATTATCCGCGAAGCGAGATGGTGGCAAATGAGGTGCGAGAGAAAGCTAAGATTTGGCTCGATAGTCGACAGGGGCAACGACTGACGGCCGAGGAGTTGTTTCGAACCCTGACTAGCGGACATATCGACGGTCCAGGCGCGGTTGCGGTACCGTCCGGTGATGAATGTCTCCATGTGCCGACGCTCAAAAGCGAGACCTTAACGGGGACGAACGGCGTGCTGATCGGGCGCTCGCCGTACGATAAGCCCAACCTGCGGCCAATCGCCACCGACCTGGTCAGGTCAGCCGCTGGTGGGGACCCGACAGCAGTGTTCCTAGGCGCGTGTGTGGCCATGCAATACAGCTTTAATGTCGCCCAGAAATCGGGCGAGGAACTCGCGGCCGACGATCCGACTTTCTTTGCTAAAGGCATTCTGATCGTCGTGCCGGACGAGATGTGGCCGGCGAACTACGCCGATCGTGCGCTGGTGATGTCTGCGGAGGACGTCAAGTGCCATTCGCAGTGGACGACAGGCAAGGACCGCGTCAAGGAGGATACGGCACTCGACTGCCTCGGCGTCCTGCAGGCCACCGAGGTGTTTGCCCCGGGGTCGTTGATCGCCGTGCCGACCGGTGAACAGAAAAAACTTGACGGCGACTTCGACGGCGACACCGTCATCATCATCGGCGACCGGCCGCAGCTTTATGAGCATGTGCGTGAATTCGATGAAAAGGAGCAAGCTCTCGGACTTCCATCCCTTAAGCCGCCAAAGTCGCATACCCCAGCACTTGACGGCGACACCTACCAGTTTGGTCGCGCCAGCCAGATTCTCGCTGCCACCCAGGATGTCTTGGAAACTTACAGCGGTCTACAGCGAAACTTTCTGGCTCAGTCTCATGAATCACGGCGCTGGTTTGCGGAGCGCGCCATCTTTGGCACCTACGAGGGCGTCCACCATGAACTCCGACGCGACATTGGTCAGTTGCTAGGCCGGGAAGAGGTGAGCGGCCAGGATATCGAGAACCTGTTTGCGAGAGCGAGGCGCGAGATCGAGATCGCTCAACATCCGGTTGCTCGCGAAATGGCCGAGTTGCTCGTTGCCGACCTTGAAGCATGGGCAGAGGGGCATGAGGTGGAGCCAGCGCCCGAGACAGTCGAACACGCGGAGGGCACCGAAAGCACGACGCTCAGCGCAGCTGTCTCAGATCTTCTCCCGGATTTGGCGGATTCCTATCCGGCAACTTCTCAACCAAGAGACCGCATTCGGGCTTTGATCGACAACTATCCGGCGCGGATCGAACCTCGCCCGGACGGTTACAATCCGGATGACCTGGTGCAAAGCGCAAACAACCTCCTGAGCCTCGGCATCAAGGTCGGCACCGACGCCTACAAATCCAATACTGGCGCTCAGCTGTTTTCGAAGAAGAGCGGGGACCTTCAGCGGCTGCTGCATACAACGCCTGGCTTGAGGTCCGTGCCATACGTCAAGGGCTTGGCAGCGTCTCTCAACCATGGAAGGTTTGACTTCAGGGCAGCCTTGGAGGATCTGGAGGACAATCCCACGCTGACGGCTTCAGTCATGCAAACCTCGATCAGTCTCGCTGTGGACGAACGCATCTTGCGCGAGTCCTCGGGCTTGCCGTCCGCAGCAGCGAATTCCGATGAGACGATTACGCTGACCCGCGAGGAGGCCTCGGAGCGCGCTAGAACTGAGGCTGCCCGCGCAATGAAAGAAGAGGGCAAAATCACCGCAGCGGCACTCAACGTCGCTGCAAGCCTCAGAAAAATGGGCATTCAGGTGAAAATGCCTCATTTGGAGCGCCGGCTGAGGTCGGAACGCTCCATAGGAGAGCAGCTCGCCGGAACGAGCGTTTCATCCGACAGCACCCAACAGCTGATCAGCAGTGCGGTACGTCACGTCTTCGAGATTCCTGACAAGGATTTTACACGTGCCTTCAAGGCAGCCATTCTGGCGTTCGAGGAGCAGGATTACACCGAAATTGAGGTGACCAACTGGTTCAAGTTCGAGCGTCCCACTTATCTCGGCATCCACGCGGTACTTGCCACAGCAGCAGGCTATCGCTTCCAGATGGAATTCCACACCCCGGCCAGCTACAGCGCCAAAGTTGACAACCACGATACTTATAAAGAGCTGCAGCAGCTGAAGCGCCGCGATGCTCCTGAGAAGACAGAGGAACTCGAGCAGAAGGTGACAGAGAGCTACAAGGCCGTTAGCAGACCCCATGACGTGCTGAGCATAACACACTGGAGCGATGGTAAGGGTAGCGTCGCAGTCGCTGGATTGCGAGCTGCGGGACAATCAAGAAAGGCGGAGATCGCCAGGCCACCGGAGGCTACGTACGACGATATTCGTTCTGCGCCGACGCCGACGCCCCCCACCTTCGATGCTCGGATCGGGAGGTCCGATGCGCCAGCTTCGAAACGCCCTGAGGCGTCGGTGCTCGGTACCACCGAGTGGCTGAGCGATGCCCATATTCAGACGGATTACGATTTCCTCGAGCAGCAGCTGCAGGGGATCGATCCAACGCTTGCCGCCAGCATAAGGCTGGTGGATCCGTCGGTATCCCATCTGCTGCGCCACATGGAGCTGCAACACGCGCGAGGCATGCTGCAGTCGATCTATAATCGAAACGCCGCCCCGGCCGACTTCCTGTTCCTTCCAGTGAACAATGGCACCTTTGATGGCCGCGGCACCCATTGGTCGCTGCTGCTCGTCGATCGCCGCGATCCGGAGCGGCAGGTCGCCTATCATTACGATTCCCTCCAGCAAAGAAGATATAACGACGAAGCCGCAACACAGCTGGCAGAACGGCTGGACGCCACCTTGGTGCCAGCCCGCATGGCCGCACAGCCGAACGACTACGATTGCGGCGTCTTTGTCGTGGACGGCACGCGGGCGTTGGTCAAGCGATTGGTGGACGGGGAGCGGCCAGCCCACGAGCCACTGCACCTCCACACCCTCATCGCCGATCGACAGGCGCTGCAAAGCAGACTGACGATGTATTGATACGCATGCTGGAAACAGCACGCCAAGCCAGTCGAATTTGCCAAATCTAGTCTTTGCGACAGGATTGAACGAAGCAGCCGCTGGCGCGCCAGTCGCGCCGAGCTAAGAGCAGTCGAGTGAGCCAAGACCTACCAGGCGACCATGCGGTGTTTCGTTCACAGCACCAGAGCAAGAGAACCAGTGCAGTAGCGAGCGGTACATCGACTGAGCTAGTCGGCGAAGGCCCCTTCCCGCGCCGGGCTTGTTCGTATCCGCAATACGCGCGGCCATCAGGTTGCGGGGGTCTCAGATCCCGCAGCTCCCCGTTTGATCCGTACCCCTCCGGTGATGCTTGCAATTACCCACATCTGAGTGTCGCTGCTATTTCGGTTCCGAGGCGAATGTCTGTCAGCCGGCTGAGGCCGCGCCAGTCGACTGTATTTCCCGGTGGCGGATCTGATGTTCTTGCAAGGTAACCACCTAAACGAGCGAGTTTGGTGAGATAGAAATTTAACGATCCCGGCGTCGCCTGCCGGTTACCTGCGTTGCTTACCATTTGATCGAGGATTTCAATTTCCTGTTCGGTGAGTGCCGCAGTTGGCGGTGTTTCGGGTGCAGTGCGCGCGAGCATTGTCAACCAGAGCACTCTCCAGCTCATAAGACGAGGTTTGCCAGTCGATCGGCCGTTCGTAATCTTGCGTCTTCAGCCCGACAACCAGACTTGAGGATCTTATGGAAGACCTCGATCTTCCAGCGCATCGCATACCATTTGATCTTTTCGACGGCCTCCTCGCAGCTATCACCTCAAGATCGGTCAGCAGCTTCCATTCGATGCGCTTGCGGCCGGCCGGAGGGTTGGGCTCTACCGCGTGAATGACGGTAAGATCCAATGCAGGGTATCGCTTCTTCTTGCCGATGGGCGGCAGCACCCGGATCCGTTTGAAGCGGATATCCAGGTGGACTTTGGTGACCTCGTCGGTATCGGCGCGAACTTCGATAAGGTGCTGTCCGGCAGTTTCAACATCGCGCATTTCAGCCGATATTGTGTGATCCCCGTTGCCAGCCAGCCGGTCGACGACGGTCCGCACGACGAAGTGCGTGCCAAGCTCCTTGGTCAGGCAGTAGAGCTCGTAGATATCACTTTCGCGGTCGCCGACATGAATACATCGGTCTGGCTGGCCGAGAAGGTCGACGGATTGACGCAGATTTTCAAGCCAACGGATGCTTTTCGATCGGAACACGTGTCGGGTTGATCTTGCGTTTGAGCTGGGCGGTCCCCTTGAACTTGTCGCGGCTCCAGAACTTGACGGCCGCCAACCCTAAGGGCAGCCCATCCAAGGTCACCGCAAGGCTCGAATGCATCAATATCCCGCAGACCGTATGGTGGCGCAGCCGCTCCTGTTTGTCTCGGCCACTGTTGACGCTCTTGGTAAAGCCAACGGCATGCGGATTGCGGCGCTGATAGGTAAACTCGGTCGTGTCCTGCAGCACCAAGATCGGACCATTGCAAGCATCGTAGCGTTGGGCGGTCGCGGCAAAGTGGCCGTTGAGGATATCGCCTTCCTCAACATTCGGATTGGAGAAAAAGCGATACGCCGCTTTGGTACTGGCCCAGTCCTGGCAGGCAAAAGGAATAGAGCCGCCCATATGCTCTCCAAGCTGTCGTAAAAGCTCCGAGCAGCGTCGTCCAAGACGCGCATCTTTGAAAGACCCGGCGTCTATTTCCTGCTTGCTCCAATGGCCGTCATTATCAGCCATCAGATCGTCTCGAACCGACATAAAGCACCGCCTTAAACGAATCAGGTGCTCGACACAGAATCACAAGCGATTCTTTCGATTCAAGATTTCACTGAAAACTTTCCGTAAACGAGTCAGCTACTTATCCCTTATGGGTAATTGCAAGCCGGTGATGGCCGCCTTGCCGAGGTAGGCTGAAGATTGCAAGTCCTAGTGCAAGCACTAGGAGTAGTCCTATGACGAAGCATCAGATTGAGGTGATTACGTCGGTCGAGCGGCGTCGGCGTTGGTCTCGCGAGGAGAAGTAGCGGCTGGTCGCGGCGACGCTTGAGCCAAGCGCAAGTGTTTCGGAGATTGCGCACTCGGCCGGCATCCATGTGAGCCAGCTCTTCCGCTGGCGCAAGGAGCTCTGCCAGATCTCCGCGCCGTCCGTCCCGCAACTCGTTCCGGTGGAGGTCATCGAAGCGCTGCCAGCGCCAGCGACCCCGGCCGAGCCGCCGCCGGTCTCCCGGCCGCGCAAAAAAGCAAGCATGGTGATGATCGAGCTTGGCGGCGGCCGTCTCCTTCGGGTCGAGAGCGACATCGATACCGAAGCCATGGCACGGATCCTCGATGTTCTGGAGCGGCGATGATCCCCGTCCCGAGCGGTGTGAAGGTGTGGCTGGCCACTGGCTATACCGATATGCGCAGGGGCTTTCCCGGCCTGTCGCTGATGGTGCAGGAGACGTTGAAGCGCGATCCCATGAGCGGCCATCTCTTCGTCTTCCGCGGTCGGAGCGGCGGGCTGATCAAGGTGATCTGGCACTATGGCCAGGGTGCCTGCCTGTTCACGAAGAAGCTCGAGCGCGGCCGCTTCATCTGGCCGTCGGCGGCCGACGGCACGGTGGTGATCACGCCGGCGCAGCTCGGCTATTTGCTCGAAGGCATCGACTGGCGAATGCCGCAAAAAACTTGGCGTCCGACGTCGGCGGGATGAGCAAAACCGCTGGCACGGCGGGAGCGAATATGATTCCATCCCACCATGACCGATGCGGCTGATCAGCTTCCCGACGACCTTGCCAGTGCACATGCGATGATCCTCGCCGAGCGCGCTGCCCGCCGCGAAGCCGAGGCGCTCGCCGCTCGCGCCCAGGCAGTGAACTCGCATTCGGATAAACTGATTGCCCGGCTCCGGCTGGAGATCGAGAAGCTGACGCGCGACATCCATGGCAGCCGCTCGGAGCGCAAGGCCCGGCTTCTCGAACAGATGGAGCTGCAGCTCGAGGAGTTGGAGGCCGACGCTGGAGAAGACGAACTGGCGGCGGAGATGGCGGCGCGCTCCTCGGCGGTCCGGGCCTTCGAGCGCAAGCGTCCATCGCGCAAGCCTTTCCCCGAGCATCTGCCGCGCGAGCGCGTCGTCCTTGCCGCTCCATCAAACTGCCCGTGCTGCGGCTCTGCCAAGCTGGCGAAGCTGGGCGAAGACATCACCGAGACGCTGGAGGTGTCCCCCGCGCCAGTGGAAGGTGATCCAGACTGTACGCGAGAAGTTCTCTTGCCGCGAATGCGAGAAGATCACCCAGCCGCCGGCACCCTTCCACGTGACGTCGCGCGGCTTTGCCGGACCGAACCTCTTGGCGATGATCCTGTTCGAGAAGTTTGGTCAGCACCAGCCGCTGAACCGGCAGAGCGAACGCTATGCCCGCGAGGGCATCGACCTCAGCCTGTCGACGCTCGCCGATCAGGTCGGGGCCTGCGCCGCGGCATTAAAGCCGGTGCATGCGCTGATCGAAGCGCATGTGCTGGCCGCCGAACGGCTGCATGGCGACGACACCACCGTGCCGATCCTGGCGAAGGGGAAGACCGATACGGGTCGCATCTGGACTTATGTCAGAGATGACCGGCCGTTCGGCGGGCAATCGCCACCGGCGGCGCTCTATTATGCCTCGCGCGACCGGCGGCAGGAGCATCCCGAGCGTCATTTGAAGAACTTCACCGGCATTCTGCAGGCCGACGCCTATGGCGGCTACAATCCATTGTTCAAGGTGGATCGCGATCCCGTTCCGCTGACGCAGGCGCTGTGCTGGGCCCATTCTCGGCGCAAGTTCTTCGTGCTCGCCGACATCGCCAGCAACGCCAAACGCGGCAAGAATGCTGCCGCGATCTCGCCGGTTGCACTGGAGGCGGTCAAGCGCATCGACGCTCTCTTCGACATCGAGCGCGACATTAACGGTCTTTCGGCCAACGAGCGGCTGCAACGACGTCAGAAGGACAGCCGTCCGCTCGTTGATGCGCTTCAGGCCTGGCTTCGATCTGAGCGAACAAAGCTGTCGCGCAGTTCACCGGTCACCGAGCCGATCGATTACATGCTGAAGCGCTGGGACGGCTTCACGACCTTCCTCGGTGACGGCCGGATCTGCCTCACCAACAACGCCGCCGAACGGGCGCTGCGCGGCTTTGCCCTCGGCAGAAAGTCGTGGCTCTTTGCCGGCTCCGATCGTGGTGCCGATCGCGCCGGCTTCATGGCGACGCTAATCAT
>NZ_JBOBHU010000042.1:0-17165 GCF_050587665.1 Rhizobium sp. Nf11,1
GCTGGACCTCTAATCGCAGCCGGATGAAAGTTCAGTGGCAGGTCATCGATGGCCGGTCACGCTCCTTGTGCCAAATGCGGCGCCGCCAGACGTCCCGGGCCGACATTCGTCGCGCAAGCACTCTCACGACCAGACGGGATGCTCACGCAGATCGGCTATAGCGCGACATGGCCCTTCGTCGCTCTCGATAGCGAAAGCGGCTTTACGCGGATCCAGATCACGAGGCGCCCGCATACGGCTTGCTGGTCAGGACCGACCTGCAGGGGACGGACTTGGTTGGGTTCTTCTGGGGTTTTCTCAGCTACTATGCGCCGGCCGACGGCCCGGAACACATGAAGGCCTCATTCTGAGCGATAATGCGCAGATGCTGAATGTGCAGACACGCCGCATCTGATCGATCAAACCAAAGGGTCTGGGCGGGAGCTTCTAAAATGCCAATCCCTGCTCATTCATCTTTTTGGCGTTCGACTGCCGGCTCCGAAATCTTCCGCCTCCACCGTTGCGTCGAAGACATAGTTGTCAGTCGCCATAACGCTTCTGCTGCCGGGCCCAATCGTAGTGACCGCCCATCAGTGCGTCCATGTCGGGGAGGAAACGCCGAAGCTCGGCGCCGGCCCAAGACGTGATCCGCATCTCCAGGTCGAGATACTCGCGCACGACGTCATTGTGAATGCGCACCATATTCGTGATGGCTTCAGCACCATTGATCCCGTGAACCTGAAATACATGCTTGGCGATATCCAGACCAATTGTGGTAATCTCCTCCATGGACGGCTCTCCCTTTTGTGACTTTCGACAGCCACACTTTGGCACATTGCGATGCCGGGAGCGGAGGCCGTCCACCACATCAGGTCAGCCTCAATTTACTTTCGCGATTGCCATTATCGATAAATCTCAGTCGAAGGCAAAGGGAAATTCGCCCCTACCATCTTGCTGAAGTCCCGCGGCGATCGAAACGAAGACCACCGGACCGGAGTAACCCTGAACACTGATTGCTTCGGCAAGGTCAGTCCCCTCCTGCTCAAAGAGAGGGTTATCTTCAAGAAAAACCGCGCACTCTAAGTCCGGCTGCAACAGCAAACTCTCAGGGAGTCTAGTAACATGGTTGCGCCTAGCGACCAGTGTCTTGAGCCCGATGGGGAGTTTATCGGGCAAGCAGGTCAGGCGGTTGTCCTCGACAACAAGTGTCCTGAGCCCGGCAGGGAGGTTGGCGGGTAACTGGGCAAGCTGGTTACTGCCAACACTTAGCGTCTTGAGCCCCTCCGGTAGTGAGACGGGCAAGCTGGTCAGCTGGTTGCCGCATACATCGAGCACCTTAAGTGCGCGCGGAAGGTTGTCTGGCAGGCTCGTGAACCTGTTGCCGCTCGCGATGAGCGTTTGGATCCCTGGGGGAAGGTTGTCTGGCAGGCTGGTCAGCAGGTTGTAGCTTGCCTCGAGTGTTTTTAGTCGGACCGGTAACGTCGTTGGCAGGCACGCCAGCCGATTGCCGTCGATAATGAGCACTTCGAGGCCTGGGGAAAGGCTATTTGGCAGCTTGGTTAGGCGGTTGTATCTGGCGATGAGTTGTTTGATTTCGGGAGGAAGGCTAGCGGGCAGCAAGGCCAATTGATTGCCGACTACATTGAGCGTCTTGAGCCCCGGAGGGAGCTCGTCGGGCAGACTGGTCAGCTGGTTGTATGCGGCGCCGAGGGTTTGGAGCCCAACCGGCAGTGTTCCGGTCAAGCTGGTTAGCCGGTTGTAGCTCACTTGAAGAGTCTGGAGCGTCGCCGGGAGATTAAAGTCTAGGGTGGTGAGCTGATTGAGGTCTACTTTGAGCGTTTGGAGCCCAAAAGGAAGTTTGTGGGGCAAGCAGACAAGCTGATTAGAGCTCGCCTCAAGCGTCTTTAGTCCGGCGGGAAGAATTTCAGGAAGGCGGATCAACCGATTGCATTCGACGTTGAGCCTCTGGAGTTCCGCTGGAAGCGCGTTGCTTAGGCAGGCCAGCCGGTTTCGCTCCGCATTGAGCCATCGAAGTTCGGCTGGGAGCGGGTCGGGCAGGCTGGTCAAATGGAGCGATGACAGATTCAGCACCGCATTGACATCACCATCCTTCAACCAGGCGTCTATTCGTCTCACGGCCTCTTTTCGAGCATCGTACTCGTCCTCTGCTTGTTGGATCCAGACATCCATGCTCGTGTGCGGCGGCGCCTCCGTGAGTGCCAATTGCGGGGGTTTGATCTCGCGAGAATTGTGCGCGCCCATTTTCGGCCGACTTGTCTTCGCCACTTCGCTTCACTCCTTTTTCCTAGTATACGGGCGCCCGTGTTAGTGACCCCTAGGACTCTATCATCGGGCAAAATTCGTACCGGTTATCCCAGTGGGAATGTTGGAATTCATTCTGAAACCATCCGCGCACGCATGTCGCTTTGACGCAGAGCATTGATCCTAGCCGCTCTATTTGAGGAAACACTTTGAGCGATGTCCTTGCGCGAGCAGGGTTCACGGCTGCGAATCCATCTTCTGTTCCGAAGACCACGCCGCCGCAGACTCGGGCGCTATCATTCCTGCGCCTGTTGTGTTCTGGCCGCCGTGGCGATTTCGCTACGCAGCCAGGCATGTTCGGGGGCGCGAATGGCAACGCTCGTGCCTAATCAGCGAGAACTCGTAAGGCTTCAGCTCCATAGTCGGATCAACAATCGCGAGGGCAGAATGGTGGCGATTCTTGTCGCGATTCGGTGTGGCATAAGCTGCACCGCGTCGGTCGCTGAGATCACCACCACGGCTTTAATTCCAAGGCAATCGGAACGCGCTCGACTGCGTTGGAGCCCATTTCAATGCGCTGGATATCAGTCAAATTGGAGAGCACTGTAAGGTGCTCAGCCCTTGCCTCTGTCCTTTTCGCCACACCGCGATACCGCTGCAGCCAGCCTAAATCGGAGAGACGACGCGCGCGCCGCTCGGCCTTTCCATAAGGTGCGACGAACCCAGCCCGCTCGTAGATGGTTCAAACTTCGCGCCAGCTGCGCGTCGCATTGGCCAACGACAGAAAAGCCTTGAAGAGGCTGTTCGGTGGCCCACTAAAGCTACGCGCTATGATGCCTGCCATCAAATTTAGGACTCCTAGATCACAGTGTGGCGCGACCTTTGTGGCCGAGTCGCATACATCGATCTTGCTTTGCATGTTGGCTGTCTCCAGTTCTGGTGAGAGCTCCGTGATCATCTCGGATTAAGTCTCACCGACCGTTCCGAAAAGGACATGGGGTCGGCACAGGTTGCGCTGTCTGCTTCTTTCGAGCTGCCGTTGTATGCAACACCCCGATCAATTTGGTAAAATTCATTGTTTCAATAGACTAATTCCACATCATGGATACGCCGAGGCGCCGCCGGTCCACGAAAGCTGCTTTTAGCGGATGCCTATAGGCATTCGTGGTACAATTTTCTTGGCTGCGTAATTGTCGATATAGCGCTAATCCCGCCACTTGCGTATGACACAGTGCAGCGCACGCCCCCGGAGCATGTCCGGGTGGACGATGGCTCAGCTCAAGGAGCTGCAGCGCTGTCGCGTTTGTCATTTCCGCGACAACATGCGTTCAACGGGTGTGCCTCCACCTCGTCTGACCCTCTGAATTACATTCGCAAGGCTACTAGCACGGCTCTTGCGCCGTCCTCGCCGTGAGACGCAGGAGCTGCTGGTGGGTTTGACTCTGCGCAGGGCAACGGTAGAAAGAAGGCACATGTTAGATCGACGTCAGATCCGCATTCCGTCGGGAACAGGACCCTCACGGGATACGAATTTCGTATCAACTCGAACGGCGCTCGCGATCGGCCGAAGCCAGGCAATGGCTGCGGAGGACGTGGAGATGGATTTCGACCAGTATGTAATCGCCTGTGTCCTTTTGCGGCAGAGGAAGAACTTCTGCGGGGTATTCCGAATGAGCGACCGGGCGACCCCGCGAGCGCCCGCATCGCCAAGATCGTTGCCGGCGAGCATTGCGCGATGAGCATCTCTGGCAGGCTCTTGGCTTTTATGACCGATCCGAGCTTAGCCGCTTGCTTCGACCCATTTTCCCACATTGGCAGCTGGCAACACCAATATCATGAGATGGAAGAGGTACCTTTACCGCAAGCTCTGCGACGCCGAAGGCTTTTCGCTTTGTACCGCGCCCACTTGCGGAGATTGCATCGAGATCCGAAACGCTCCGCGACGCCGCCGCCGCCGGGACAGCCTGCCTCTCGTAAAAAAGCTGCACGACTGACTTGAAGCCGAGGGGGCAAAATTCTTCGCGTAGTTCTCGACGGATACGTATTGCTGAGCGCCATCGCACCTATTTAATTCGATAGCGAACGTCCGCTGCGGCTCTTTCACTCATATAATCTTAAACAGTAGCCAAGCTTACAGCACGGCGAATCGCTCGAGCATCTATTTAAGCTGAACGTTTTGCAGATAAAGCTTTTTTGCCAGCATGCTTCTCAGCTGTTTGATTTCGTTGTCAAGGCTTGCCACTTGATCGAAGAAAGCATCCCCGGAAGAGGACGATTTGATGCTTTGGCTTTCATTTGTGGCTACGGACCCTTGCGCGACCACGTCGGCATCAACCCTCTTTGCCCGTTGACGACGATCGGTCTGCGGTTTTCTTTGAGACTTTATGCTTGGGCCACTGTACGCCACCAACTCGCCCGGCTCGGTATCCGAATGACGGAGTGCACTCTCTGCCGGGGTTTGAGCATCCTCAGCATCAACCGCGGGAACTTGTGCCTGAACGACGTCGGGATCGCCTTCCGGCTTGTTCGACGCCACGGTCGTGGCCGCGACGCCAATTGAACAAGAAATTTCTACAGTGTCTTCATAGTGTTCTCACCTTGAGCAACTTGGGACTGCGCTCCTGCCGCAGCGAATAATATCCTCACACGCCAACTCAATCGCGCCCACGAGCCGGGCTCGGCAATCTCTCCCCTACTGAAAAACAGCTGCTACGGGCGTTCCGTGAGCCGTTGGGTCGCTCGCTGATCAGTCCAACCCGAGACGCTTGCGAAGTCTGTTATTCTCTTCTTCGAGCTGGATGAGATCTTCGATCTCATCGAGTACGGGAGCAGATGCGTTTGCCGGTTGCTCAACCGGTTTCGCCGTGTTGGTTCTGCCGGCCTAGCGTGTCGAAGATCCGGAATATAGATATCACACGTCTTCACGGCGGCGCCATCTCTGGGATCCTGTCTTCCCGGCGAGCCATGGGCGAACTCGTCGCCGCAACCGGTTCGAAGCTTGAATGCTTCATCACGATCGGCCAAAGCCGACAGGTCGCCCGAAAGATCAAAGAGCTGCTAGGCGACGACGTTCGCAGGACCGGTTTCGTCTTCGATCGTCAGGAACATCACGCCCTTTGCTGATCCGGGTTTCCGCCGGACGAGAACGAGACCTGCCGTCATCAGCCAGCGACCGTCCCTGGCAGACATCGCCTCCTCGCAGGTGTTGATGCTGCGCGCGGCAAGATCTTTGCGCAGGGACGCGATCGGATGCTGGCGTAGGGTGAGACCGGTGTGGCTATAGTCCTGGATGACATTGTGCCCATCCGTCATCTGCGGCAGTTCAATATCCGGTTCCTGCTGCTCCGCGATCGACCTGCTCTCGCGCTCGGAGGCTGCGGCAAACAAGGGCAGCGGCTCGTCGCGCAGGCCCTTGATCGCCCCAGAGCGAATCACGGCGTTGGAGCCCCAGAAACGGCAAGAAGGCGTCGGCCTCCGCCAGTTCCACCAGTGAAGCAGCCGGCACGCCGGAGCGCCGCCACATGTCGTCGACGCTGTCGAAGGGCTGATCGGCGCGTGCAGCAACGATGCGGGCGGCATCGGCGGTGGCAAGTCCCCGCACCAGGTGCATGCCTAGCCGCACTGCGTGACGATCGGTGCCTTCGATCGGTTCCAGCGTGCAGTCCCAACGAGAGCGGTTGATGCACATCGTGCGGATTTCGACACCGTGGTTCCTGGCTCCGCTGACGATCTGGGCGACGGCATAAAAACCCATGGGCTAGCTTTTAATCAGGGCGGCGCAGACCATCGCCACCTTCATGGCGCTCTCCTAAAAGAGCAGCACGCCAAGAGTCTTGCCGAGAACTACTTCCAATTCGGGTGTTGGATATTCAGGCTTCTCCTTGCCCTCACGCCTCCGAAGATGGGAATGGACCATGTCAACCTGGATCGGTCCCGGCCGGACGATCGCCACCTGGATCACTAGGTCATAAAAAGTCTTGGGCTTCATCCGGGGCAGCATCGACATCTGCGCCCGGCTCTCGATCTGGAAGGTGCCGGGCGTGTCGGCCCTGCGGATCATCGCATAGGTCTTGGGATCCTCGTGCTCGATGTTGGCAAGATCGATAGATCTGCCTTTATGCTCCTCGATCAGCCTGAACGCTTTCGACATGCAGGTTAGCATGCCAAGCGCCAGCACATCGACCTTCATGAACTTCAGCTCCTCGACCTCGTCCTTGTCCCATTCGATCACCTGCCGGTCGGCCATGGACGCAGGTTCGATCGGCACCAGATCATCGAGCCTGTCGTGGGGCAGGACGAAGCCGCCAAGGTGCTGGCCGAGGTGGCGAGGCGCGCCCATCAGCTGCTGCGCAAGCTGCAAGGTCAGCGCTAGCCGGCGATCATCGGGATTGAGGTTGAGCTCGCGAAGGTTCCGTTCGCCGGCCATCTCGGCCGACCAGGACCACATGCCCGATGACCGCGCCTTGATCATGTCCTCCGGCAGGCCAAGCGCCTTGCCGACATCGCGGATGGCGCCCTTGGCGCGATAACTTGTCACCGTCGCACAGAGCGCCGCCTTCTGATGCGTATAGGTCTTGTAGATCCATTGGGATCACCTCCTCGCGCCGTTCGTGTTCGAAGTCGACATCGATATCCGGTGGCTCGTCACGCTCCTGGGAAACGAAACGCTCGAACAGAAGATCAGGATCGATCGATGTGATTCCGAGGATATAACAGACAGCCGAGTTCGCCGCCGAGCCCGGCCCCTGGCAGAGAATACCCCTGCGAGCGGGCGAAGCGAACGATAGAGAACACCGTCAAATCCTTCAGTCAGGATCTGCACGCACTAGACAGAAGCCTGTGATCGGGCGCATGGATGAGAACTATCCAAACAATAAATTTTACCAATTTAAGTGGCCACATTAGAACTAGTGAGCCCTGCAAGGAACCCAGAAGTTCCCCACGGCGCTGCGTGGTCAACTCCCTCGGTGTTGTTAAGGATGCAACAACCCCGCAGATACAGCTCGCGTCCTTCCGAAACGGGGACGCCGCACATGCTTCATAATCACCTGAAGAAACGGTACATTGTCTCTCGGAGGCGTACGGGTTTTGGTGACTGTCTATGGTCGTTGGCTGCCGCTTGGCAGTACGCGCAGCGCACAGGGCGAGTGCTCGCTATTGACTGGCGTGGATCGTGCTATCTTGACCAGCCCTTCGCGAACGCATTTCCGGTGTTTTTCGAACCGATCAAAGAAATTGCGGGCGTGTCCGTTATTTGCGACGACCAGATCAACGAGTTATCATTCCCGGGACCATTCTTCCCAGACTGGTGGAATAAGCCGTCAATCAATTGCCTTTACCGACCAAATGAGCAGGTCTTCCGCGAACGCGATGAACTAAGCGAGCTTTTTCAGGCCCGAGGTGATGTGGCCGCTAGAACTGTGGTGTGCGACGCGTGCTTAATGTGGCGTTGCGATGAGGGGGCAGAACGGCAGATTTTTCGGAGCGTTAAGCCTCGATCTGAGATTCAAAGCCGCATAGAAACCATCTATCAGGAGAGCTTTACGGGGCACAGTGTCATTGGCGTTCATGTTCGGCATGGCAACGGCGAAGACATTATGGACCACTCACCCTATTGGGCCGATCCGGAGCTGGCGATGCGTCAGGTGTGCATCGCCATTGATAAGGCAAAAACGTTAGTCCACCCGAAGCCTGTGCGGATATTCTTGTCCACGGATAGCGCGCAGGTGATGGCCTACTTGTCGGCCATGCTCCCCGATCTTATCACTGTCCCTAAGCATTTCCGATCACATCAAACCGGCCCATTGCACGTTCCAGAGCTTGGGGTTGACGGCGGAATTTCGGCTATCGTTGAGATGTATCTACTGGGGCGATGCGACACCGTAATTCGCTTCCCGCCGACGAGCGCCTTTACACGCTATGCTCGCCTTTTTGTGCCTCGGGTAATTGAGTTCGATGTGCATGATCCGAATCGATTAATCTTGATTGATGGAGTGTCAAAGGATCTCTGATCTCCATGCGGCCTGGTGCCTAACCGTTCGCACGTCCAGCAACTGGCTTCCAGACATTAGTCCGCCTCCCTACGGCGGCATTCTGCTGCGCGCCGTCTAAGGCATCCAGGATTAACGGATCAGCAAACCTGTGCTATGAAGAATCCAGGCCGGCGCGCGCTCTGTGTTTTCCCCGAAGTGCGACTAGTCTCTCTAGTCAGCGAACGCCTACGGCTCCTAGGTAATCATCGAAGTTTTTAAAACTGGCGACGACCAAGGAACTTTTGATATCGCGCGGGCAGGACGGGGAAAACTTTAGCCGAACTGGTGCTGAATAAAGGTACCATAGGCCCTGTGAATGCGCCACGGCATGCGTCTTGTTTGTGTAATCATAGGAGAACTTGATCGCTCTTGACGAAGAGGCCTTCGTGAACTCCGGATTTGTGCCAGGACTGATATCGCGAGGCCAGCGCGAGCTCTTGCAAATGCACAAGAGCGTCGGCTTACCGATCGCGTTTTTGGAGCGTCGACCTTGAGCTCCGTAGAAAAGTCTGGTGTGAGGGCGTTAGAAAAGCGCGACCAGCCTGCGCGAGTTGACGCGTGCAATGGATGGGCACACCTTGGTGAGAGCGATAGCGAGGCAGTCGTATTAGCTCCGGGTGCTTCAGTCGCTTAAGATATTCAGTCTCAGACCCGGTGCGCTCGGACAGCGCAAGCGCACGATCTGAGCCACTTTGAATGGCAAAGCCGTTTGCCACAGGCCCTTCCCTCACAGCTCTTGACCACGGTGGCACACTCGCTACTCTGATCGAGATAAGCTAGGTGCAATGTCAGGCCGCCGCATTTGTTCCCGCGATCAAATGCGAGCCTTTGCAGAAGCCTTATGTCGAGCATCGCTGGTGAGCCTGGGGCTGGATAGCGCCGCCGCGAGAAGGGGCTCGCGCGCGCACCGGCAGTGCCTGCGTGCGGCGTGGCACTATTCAGCTCGCTTGGCGCTTTCTCCAGTTCCAGAAGGACGGCGCCCTGCCCGCTGGTTCGACGAAAGCGTGCCTACGACCGCAAAACCACTAGAAGAAATGATCGCGGCGCTCGTCTGCACGTTGCCGATTGCACTCTGGCCTCTTGCCACTGCAGGCGAGGTGCCCGAGGGCATCGTCCTGCGGCCGGCTTCCTGAGAGATGCGCCCGGTCCAAAAGCCCAAAGCCTATCATTCAGTCTCCTCACCCTTTGATTTGTCGTTTGGGGCGTTCCGGTCAGGTCGCGCTGCCGCGGCGATTTCGTGGCGGAGCCACTGATGTTCCGGGTCACGATGGGAACGCTCGTGCCAGATCAGCGCAACCTCATATGGCGTCAGGTTCACGGGAGGATGGAGAACCGCGAGCGGCAACATGGTAGCGATCTGGGTAGCGATGCGATCCGGCATGACGAGGACAAGATCGGTCGCCGCAATCACAACTGCCGCCGTCAGCACATTGGAGACAGCGATCGGATACCGGTTCAATATCCCCAGCTTGGAAAGTCCGTCATAGACCTGACCGAAGCGGTCGTTGGCGTCTGACAAAATGGAGGCGTGACGCAACTCAGCGAAGGCACTTATGCTCCACTCTCGCTCTAGCACTGGGTGGTCGTGGCGTAGCAGACAGGTGAAGCGGTCCGCGTAAAGCTTACGCCGCAAGAAGCCCGGCGGTGCGGCACTGATCTGCCCAACAGCTAAATCAATCTCACCTTGCTCAAGCCGCCGCAGCGCACAGTCCAACAGCGGATTGGTGACGATGTCGAGATGAGGTGCACGCTCCTGCAGACGGGGCAATAGACGCGGAAGCAAGATGAGCGCTTGATGGTCGGGAATCGCGATAGTTGCCTTCCAGCGCATGTCTCTGGGGGTTAAGCTACGATTTACCATTTCGCGGATCGCGTTCAATACAGACGGCAGCATATTGCCCAGGCGTTCGGCCCGCGGCGTCGGCACCAAACCGCCCGAGCCGCGAACCAACAGATCGTCATTGAACATGCCACGCAGTCTTGATAGTGCCCGGCTCATTGCCGGTTGACTTCGGCCAACGTGTTGCGCCGCATGTGTTATATTCCGGTACTCCAATAGCGCCTCGAGCTCCACCAGCAGGTTAAGGTCGATTGATGTCAAGCTTGGCATCTGCCGTTCCTGTGCGGCGTCACTGTCAACGATGAACGAATGTGGCCCCTTCCAAACGGGTCGATTCATGATTTTCTCTCCTCGGACAATGATGTTCTCACTCCACACCCTTGGCCGTTTTGCGGGGGACTAAGAAACCCTTCCTCCGCCGTTCACGATAGCGAACGCCGGGCCGGTTGGAAGCACTTAGGCTATAAGGATGCGTTCAATCGTCCGGCGCGGTATGGACGCTGTGCAGGCATTCCCTGAATCCAAAACTTCGGTTTAGTTCAACGCGCCAAAATAGCATGCACGACATATGCCCGATTATACTCGTTTCTGAACTCCGTTTATTGGACGCCCGGATTGCCAAATTATAAGCCTTTGCAACAATGCCTCTCGGCGTGACTCAATTTTGCCTGCGATAGTGCAAACGCCTTTGTAGTCGAATTTCCCGAGATGGGAAAAATCGAGTTTTCGCATGGCTGTCATCCACGCCATGGATACATTCGTTTTCATCCTTCTTGGTCAATGTGCTCGTACTAACTGGAGGCCCTCACGTCCGACGCTCAGGACTGTGTCGCGCCAGCGGACCTGTCCGGCCGTGTTGATGAGCCCTATGCCAGCGCTGTTTCGCTAACGCGTCTTCGCAAAGAGTTTCTCAATCATGCCCGCAGCGCATGTTGCGATTTGCAGTTTGCATGGCAAGGAAACGCCGGAAAGCACTAGGATGTCCTTACCATTCATTTATCGGAGAGAGATCCCATTGATGTGTCCACGACATTGCAGCCCGGAGCTAGGCCCAACAAAGATGATGCGGTTTAGCAGTGGGCGGTGGGGCGCACAAATGGGGGCTGCGTGCTCTGCCGTCGAACTCACGCACCAAGGCAGCCATACGCTGGACCAAGGCTGCGCGACACCGAAAGCTATTCCGAATCTCGATGCGCGGGTGCCTATTCATGTTCGTGCCATGCACTTGATGGCCGCTAAAATGAATCATGACGATTAGCTGCGGTCAAATTGACGCAGCCACGTTGGGTCGGTGCGTCCATTAGCGTGAGGTGTCCTAAGACACGACAACTCGAGTTCTACTGAGCGCCTGATCCCTGTTTCGCGGTTTCATAGAGACCCGTGACTTGCCTTGAGTGCCGTTACCCCGACGGCGTCGATTCGGCAATTGAGTTACTGTTTGGATGTCAATGATCCCCACTGTGGATACGTCAAAGCATGCGTTTTAAGGGTCTCGATCTCAATCTTCTAGTTGCGCTCGATGCTCTGATGTCACAACAAAGCGTCACCGCAGCTGCACGTAGCATTAACCTCAGTCAGCCGGCCATGAGTTCTGCTCTCGCCCGGCTACGCACCTATTTCGGCGACGAGCTGTTTACAATGCAGGGCCGCAAATTCCTCCCAACTCCGCGTGCCAAAGACCTTGCCCCCGCAGTCCGCGATGTTCTGCTTCATATTCAGTTTTCCATCATTTCATGCGACGTGTTCAATCCTGCCATGTCCGAGCGTCGTTTCAGAATTATTGTGTCCGATTTCGTGACGCTTGTCTTCTTCGAAAAGGTTGTAGAGCGTGTGGTGCGGGAGGCTCCAGCCGTAGGCTTTGAATTGCTGGCTCCCGCCGATGAACCCAATGAGCTACTCGGGCGCGGTGAAATCGATTTCCTAATCCTTCCTGAGCAGTTCATGTCGAACGCGCATCCCCAAGCGAAACTGTTTGACGAGACACTCGTCTGCGTGGGCTGCGCCATGAACCATCAACTTTCACAGCAGCTTTCCCTTGAAAAATACCTGTCGATGGGGCATGTTGTAGCCAAGTTCGGGCCTGCGCTGAAGCCCTCAATCGAAGAATGGTTATTGGTCGAGCACGGTCTAAAGAGGCGCATTGAGGTCGTCGCGCCCGGCCTCAGCTTGATCCCGCCGCTGCTGTCAGGGACCGAGCGTATAGCGACCATACCCTTGCGGCTCGCCTGTCATTTCGCAAAGATAATTCCCTTGCGGATCGTCGAGCTCCCGCTGGCACTTCCAGCATTTACCATGGCTGTCCAGTGGCCCGCCCGTCGCAACAGGGATCAGGCAAGCATATGGATGCAAGAGATTTTGCTACAGGAGGCCGGCCGCATGGCTGCCCTGACTAACGCCAACGGACGTCCTAGGCCCGGGGGCGTTTGAGAAATGCATTCCGCCAGACTTTGACAGTTCTCATGCTGTGCTGGGTGTCGCCGCTGCACAAGGCCCTTCTTGCCCTTGCACTTAATGTAGCCATCCATTGCGTAGTCTGATCGTAAGCGGTGTTTTCAGGCCACGGTCTTGATCGACTTCTCAGCATACGCCCAGGGCAGAAGTTCATCGATCTGACTGTAGGGATGGCCGTTGACGATCCAGGTGATCCCGTCGGTTAGGTGGGCCAGTGGCTCGACAGCTTTGCCGTTTATGCCGACCGGCGAACTATGCCGAATGCCTCTTCTGACAGGGACGGCACACGGCGCGTTTCCGACCAGTTCGGCCGGAGGCCGATGGTTGACACTCGGCATAGTTCTCATGCTCAGAGGGAGTTCAGGAATTCCAGAAGCCGGTCGTTTGGTCGAAATCGCTCGGCCTTGGCGCGTTCGTACGGCTTCAGCTTAGCGAGTGCGGATTCATTCAGTTCAAGATGTGCGTGAATATAGGTCAGCGTCGTTTCCATCGCCTCATAGCCCAGCCACAGGGCGATGACCGAGCAATCGACGCCCGCCTGCAGCAACTCCATGGCAGCTCTGTGCCGCAAGACATGGGGCGACACCCGTGACCTTGCCCCCAAGTTTTATCCAGTTTTGAGTTAGCTCCAGCGGTTTTGGTGAAGTGCACCCCGATTTTGGGCCAGCGGGAGCTGGAATTTTCCGGGGTTAAAGCTCAGCTCGGCGGGGGTGCCGATGAGCCGTTCATCAGCGAAATCGGCACCCTGTTGCCGATCGCGCTGTGTGGCCGGAATTCGTTATAGTCTCTACGCCAATCCTCCATCTTCAAGCGCGCGTCGTCAAGGCTCATGAACCAGTGAGCGTTCAGGCACTCAGCCCGGAACTTGCCGTTGAAACTCTCGATGTAGCTGTTGTCCGTCGGCTTGCCTGGGCGCGAGAAGTCGAGCACGACACCCTTGTGGTAGGCCCAGAGATCAAGATCTCGGGAGATGAATTCACTGCCATTATCGACGCGAATGGACGCGGGATAACCGACTTGCCGGCATACTCGTTCGAGCGTTTGGACCACGTCCTCGCCCCGGTAGTTGAAGCGTGCATCGACTGCTGGTGAGAAGCGCGAGAAGGTATCGACGACTGTCAGCACCCGGATTTTGCGGCCGGTGGCCAACTGGTCATGAACGAAATCCATTGCCCAGACGTGATTGGAATGGGTCGGCTCCGTCCGGTCGGCTCGCAGCTTCGCCTTGACCCGACGCTTGGGAACCTTGTTGCGGAGTTGCAGATCCATCTCCTTGTAAAGACGATAGATTCGCTTCGGATTGATGGGCCAGCCGTCGCGCTTGAGCAGGACATGAACGCGACGATAACCGTAACGCACCCGTGTCTGGCAGATGTCTTTGATCTTCAGCTTCAACTCGGCCTGCTCGCCGCGCCTGGACTTGTAGACATAAAGCGACCGGTCAATCTTCAGCACCGAACATGCGCGCCGGATAGAAACCTTCCAGTCTGCCTTGATCATGTCGACAAGCTTGCGCTTGCGGGCAGGCTTCAGAGCTTTTTTGACAGCACGTCCTGAAGCATCGCCTTGTCCAGCGACAGGTCGGCAACAATCCGCTTCAGCTTGGCGTTCTCCTCCTCGAGCTGCCGCAACCGCTTCATCTCTGACGGCATCAGACCGGCATATTTTTTGCGCCAATTGTAGAAGGTCGCGTCCGAAATTCCTGCCTTGCGGCAGACCTCACCGATCGGCGTCCCGTCCTCCGCCTGCTTCAGAACAAAGGCGATCTGCGCTTCCGAAAACCTCGAGGCCTTCATCGAATTCTCCTCTTCTGCCCAACAGGGATCATAAGTGGAAAATTCCAGGTCTGAATGGCCTAATTTAACGGGAGCACGTCACCCGCTTTGAGCGAAGGGAGGCGCAGTGCTGGCGCGCTTTGGCGACATATTTGTTCAGCAGTGCCTGCACGCCGTCGGTGCTGAGCTTGCCACCGTTCCCGCCAAACTAAAAAAATGAACGCTTCCGAAATAGGCAACAAGAAAAAGCACCGAAGTACCCAGTGCTGTAATGATTACTTTGCGTGCGAGACAAAGTACACGGCTAGAAGGCCGACTCACTCGACCAATTGCAGGACGCGACATAAGGGCTTGAAAGGCAACGCCCGTTCTCCTGGTTCTCCGTCAGATCAACCAACAATTTGGTCAGCCGCGACATGGGTTTGGCACTTCTTCGGGCAGACGCGGGCGCAGGCTCCACAGCCGATGCAGCGGCCGGCGTGGTCGATAACCATGATCGTACGACTGAGCTCGCCATCGAAGTCCTCCTCCTCGCCGTCGCAGGCGCCGAGGATTTCACCCGATTCGTCGACGCCGTGCAGGTGCATGACTTCGCGCGAGCAGACTTTGGCGCAGCGGCCGCAGCCAATGCAGGTCACGGCATCAATCGTCGTCAGATATTGCGGAATCCACGTCGAGCCATCGCGGGTAAAGAAATGATTGGTCATCGTAAGTTCTCCAACGCAGGCTGTTCTCGGCAGCGGCCGAATGTGGAATGTCTTCCAAGTCGGACACGATCTCATCCCGTCACAACCGTCTTCGTCCGCCCGTGTCCCGGTTTTTGTTATTCAGCCTATCGGTGGCGGTCTGCTGATCATCGGTCCGCCATTGCAAAAATGTGCCGAGGCTTTTTCGAGCCTCGACCTTTGAGACGGCCGCGGCAGCGGGACCTGTGGGGCATGTGGAGAGAGTGGCCCCGCTGCCTGACGTCGGCCCCCCGGGGAAAACGGGACGGCCGAGGTTTGTCGTCGCCAGGTCGACCATCAACCCTGCCACTTCGGTATACCCATGGATCTCAATGCTCGCATTGCCCACCAGTTTCGCACCGGCGGCCGGCGAGCTTCCCAAGCGTCTCGGAGCCCAACCGGCAGGCGTCGGTGAATACGACCAGGTTCGGGCATCCAGAAGCCCTCGTTGACCCTCGTCTTAATCCGGGGAGCCACCGGCTGGTGCGCGCGTCGCAAGCGCGACGGCGATGTGGAAAGGATCGGAACCGCCGACAATCTGAAACGTATGGGCGCTGCCGCGCAGTCCCCCTCCTTCAAGTTCAGAATAAGGGAGCTGAAATCGATCCTCCTGTCGCCGCTGACGATATGCATGTTGGTTCGAGATCGATAAGGGAGGCGAGCATACTTCCGCGTGGCGGCGCACGTGCCCATGCGCTCCTTGCAACTCCTTGCGATCTGACACAGACCTGCCATGTTTACCTTTCCTCGTTGATCCCTACCGATCGGCAGCTTTCGGCGCCTCTCAATGGAATGTCTTCAAGACTTGTGCCAGTTGGCGGCTGGACGAAGAACGGGGTTTGTTGCGGCTTTTCAGTCCTTTATTCAGAGGCAAAGAAAAATTTGGTAAACGAGCTTGTGTCGCTGAACCGACAAATGTCGACGCCACCGTTTGGATCGCTACACATTGCTCCTCGCCGGCAGGTGGTGTCGACAGCAAAGCTCGCCGCTGCCCACGTCGGTCCTCAAGCGCAGAGAGGGCCGGCGATTAAATTATTGACGGTTCGACCGTCAGGCTCGCGCCACTTCGGGATAGGCTTCGATAACAGCGATCGCATCGTCGACGAGTTTTGCACCGGCCTCGGCGAGGTTCCGAAGCGCCGCGAAGCGAAACTGGTGGACGTCGCGCACTGTTTTCGAAAAGACGACCAGCCGCCCCGTCGTGAGAAGCACTCGCCCAAAGCCCTCATAGCTGATCATCATAGTCGGCGACGCCACCAGACCGGTGCGCGCTTCGATTGTAAGGCCGACGGCGGTGTAAAAGAGATTGAGCCTCAACATGACATCCGCATCGGGATCGCAGATGATCGGGATTTGACGGCGCTGGTCTTCGATGACGATGAATTTTGCCAACAGCTCGACGTCCGATGCGCCGTCCTGCCGTCCATAAGCATCCTCAGCGCGGATCAGCCGCGTGAGGCATCTGACGAAAGGGGTGGCAAGCGCCGCCTCGTGCTCGTTGACAGCGGGCGTGCCCGCAGTGGCCGACATTTTTTTCATGACATCAGTCCTCGTCCTCGAACGGTTTCTTTTCGGCGACACCTGCTTGCGCCAGAGCCTTGCGCAGCCACGGCGGCGGAGCCGTCCTAAGCATTTTCTGGGTTCGCGAAAGCACGTCTTGAATGGGTTCAGGGTGACCCACGTTTATCGGGTGGATTTTCGCCGCTACCACCTTGGCTGCGGAAGGTCCGCCGATAGCCACACAAAAGAGGAGGTGACAGCCGCTCAACGCGTTGACCTTCGGCGTGATCCGGTCATCGCCCTCGATCCGATGCTTCCCGGTCTCGTCGGAGACGTCATCGAAGCTCACCGCTCCCACCAAATCCCAGCCGTCGCGCGTCACGTCGAAGACTGCAAAGTGCTTGGCCGATCCGAAATGGGCATTAAGCGCTTTCATATCCTGCGTCGCAATCGCGATGCGCAATGCGCGGTGATTCCGCGGGTGGATCTCGTCAGCGACGAGCGACAGGCGACGAACCGAATTCATCCGGCATTACTCCGCTTCCGCAGTGCATCGACCATCTCGGGCGATGGCGTGTGCTGGTTGGCCTGGAAGTTGTTT
>NZ_JBOBHU010000043.1:0-16306 GCF_050587665.1 Rhizobium sp. Nf11,1
CTGGCGCTCAACTCTTGCTGGTGTCTGTCGAGATCCTGGCGTGCTGCCCTATCGACGGGTGTCTTGAACGTCACCATCCACCAGATTTTTCTTGCCGCCGTTATTTAGTGCTTTGACATGAGATGGCCCAAGACTGTCCCGATAACCCTTGAGGCATCGCAACCATCATCTCCTCGCCAGGCGACGATCTGGTCAGGACGAATGAGCACTATTGGCTCACCGTAGAGCTCAAAAAGTTGCTCGTTGTCGATGTCTAAGATCGCCAGGTCCATTCCGGCTTTCCTTGCCGCGGTGATCAATGCATCACCAGTCGACGACAGGCGAAGTCTCAAAAGCGTCCATTCAAATCCAAAACGGTCGAAGAGCGAGGTGTGGGTATCGAGCCAGATGTGCGGCGCTCTTCCACCAGGCGCGGCATTGGGCACATAGACATCCGGAAGATCCGGTCCGGGGTCATTCTGCTCAGAGAGGATTGTCGGCGAATTGTCATAGCGCGAACCGAAGGTCACGCCGGGTATGTTGAATTCGGATCTCCCATGCGCCTCGAGATAAGCGCCAGCTTCGCGACGCAAGTTCGCCCCAAGATCTGAATCCGCCTCAAGATCAGGCTTCGGCAAATAGTTTCCGATAGACTCAGCGAACGCCTTCGCGAAGCCTGTATTCCTAATCGCAACTGGACGCCGCTCCAGTTCATAGGTATCGAGTAGAGATGGTGGTGCAACTCCTTTGACCACAGATGCAAGTTTCCAACCAAGATTGACCGCGTCGTCAACGGCAGTATTGTATCCGAGCCCGCCCGCAGGCGTGAACAGATGCACCGCGTCACCGCCGAGAAAAATTCGTCCGGCCTGGAACTTCTCAGCTACAAGGGCGAAACCCGCCGTCCAACTGCCGCGAGAAAGAATTTCGGCCTCCACGGGATAACCGACAACTGATCGAAAAATTTCCAATGCCAGTGCGTCGGAAATATCCTCTTCGCTTTCTCCGTCCTTCAACTGCGTGTGGAAAGCGAATTCCCCCTTGCCATCTACCGCGGCCATGAAGGCTCGACGTTCGCTATTGAACGCCACGTTCATCCATGCCGGCGCAAACGGGACGACCTCGTAGAACTGCGGGCACCGGAGATAGAGCGCAAACATTTTTCCGCCAAAGAAATCTCTGACGGCACCGCCATCGCCTTGATACCGGATACCAAGCGTGCGTCGTATGAAGCTCTTCGCTCCATCTCCTCCAATAAGATACTTTGCGGTTGCGAAGCGGGTGTTCTCTGTTCCGACTTCAGTCGCAGACACGGTAACAGCGTCGCCGACGTCTTTGAACTGGGTGACTCGCCAGCCGTAGTTGACGGAGATAGTCGGCAGAGATTCTGCATGCTCACGCAGAACACGCTCTACGAATTTCTGAGAGACGCGGTGAGGTAGTTCTGCAGCGTTCCACGGCCCGGTCATCGTTTTGATCTTCTCGCGCGCTTCCTTGGCCGAGGGCAGTCGAAAGCGAGCTAGCTCGTGGTGAGCGTACCGAGTGAAGTAGGCTATGTCTGTTGGAAAATCCTCGGGCATGCCAAGCGCTCGAATCTCATCGGCAATACCGAGCCGCCGAAAATGCTCCATGGTTCTCGCTTGAGTGGCGTTAGCTTGCGGGTTGAAGGCTGTCGAGGCCTTTTCGTCAAAGAGGACCGCAGAAACGCCTCTGCGTCCAAGTTCAAGCGCCAGTACCAGTCCGAACGGACCGCCGCCGGCGATCACGACATCGAAAACTTCGTGAGCCACAGAAAAACCTCCCAGATCCTTTGGGAGGGAAATTAGTAAGGAAACCAGACCAATGTCAACCGAATTGATCGCTGTCTTTTCGAGTTTGTCCCTCTACATACTTTCCTAGAGCCTCCACGATCAGGTCGACCAGTGCCGGGCCCAAATGGTCACGCATTTCGCGTTCTGCCACTTCAAGACTTTGATGAAACGCCTCTAGCCAGACGAGACCCTTGTCTGTGAAGCAGACGAGCTTGGCTCGGCCGTCGGCAGGATCGCGGCGCTTTTCGATGAGCCCCGTCCGCTCTACCTGATCCACCAGCTCGCTCATCGACTGCTTTGTCAGAGAGGCGCGGCGGGCGAGCTCCGTCAGTCTGGTCCCGTCCTCGTCCAGGTTTCGGGTCAGGTTGATATGGGCTGCAGTGAGTTCATCGTGTCCCTTCGCTTTGAGATTATCGATAATTCTGTTCTCGAAGATCCGCACCGCTTCGTTCATCCGGCGGCCGATGTTGTTCCTGCGCCATACGTTTCGGAAAATCATTTTGTACCACCCCTGAGTGCTGTCATTTACACGAGTAAGCCTGCCGCAACTATTTTTCCAGCCCGTTCCTTAAACTGATTGACATAAGCCAGCTCGAATCGATATGGTCAGGTTACCGTACTAAATGGGTGCCTTGGAGGAAGGTGTGCGGAGGGTGAGCCGTGGCTTCGATAGGTGTGAAGCTGGTAATGCTTCGGCATCCCAGGTGCATGTTACTTCGGGCAAGCTGGCTTTACAGGCACGTCATCAAGACACAATGAAATTGCTCGGCAGAGCGAATTACCGGGAGGATGCTCGAAAAATGGTGAAGGCGAACGGCGGACGATCACTACAGGCTCTGGTCGATGAGAAATCCAATCTCGTTGAATATTTTCATAATGATACTCTTGCCCCTCATTACCGTGCTCGAACGGGTCTTACCGCGGCATTCATCCCGCCTGAGTTTACCAATTGGCGGGATGAGCAGCGCGCATGGCGTGAATCTGCCATTCTGTTCGATCAGTCGCACCATATGCCCGAACTGATGCTTCGTGGGCCTGATGCATTTCGGCTGCTCGAGAAGCTCGGCATCAACAGCTTGGCGAATTTCACCATTGACCGGGCCAAACAATTTGTCGCCTGCACGCCTCGTGGCCATGTGATCGGTGATTGCGTCGTCTACAGACTTGCCGAAGATCTATTCGAACTCATCAGCGGCATGCCCGTCCTAAACTGGGTACAGTACAACGCAGAAGCCGGAGGCTACGACGTTACAATCGAGCGCGACGACCCCACCCCTTATAATCCGACCGGCAGACGCTGGTTCTATCGTTTCCAGTTGGAAGGGCCCAATGCAGGTCTGATATTCAACGAGGTGGTCGAAGGGGGTGCCCCGGAAATTGCTTTCTTCCGGACAGCGAAGGTCAAGATCGACGGATGCAATGTACTCGTCCTGCGTCACGGCATGGCAGGTCACCTCGGCGCCGAGCTGTCCGGTCCGTACGAAGATATGGAAAAGGTACGGGCCGCTTTCCTACGGGCCGGGAAGAAGCACGGTCTTAAGCAGGGTGGCACGAAGACCTATTTCAGCACCATCTTCGAATTTGGCTGGATGCCTTACCCCCTGCCGGGGATATATACTGGTGAGGAATTGCGCGGATTCCGCGAATGGTTGTCTGGAAATGGTTGGGAGGCGAACGCCCAACTCGGTGGGAGTTTCGTCTCGGACAATATCGAGGATTACTATGTTACTCCATGGGATTTGGGCTACGGACATATTCTGAAGTTCGACCACGATTTCGTGGGTCGTGAAGCTTTGGAAGCAACCGCTGCCGAGAAGCGTCGCCAGAAGGTCACGCTGGTATGGAACCGAGACGACGTTGCAGCAATCTTTGCGTCCGCGCTTGGGGACGGGCCGCGATATAAAGCCATCGATTTGCCCGTCGCCTACTATGGCTGGCCTCAGTTCGATGAAGTTTGCTCCCTGGATGGCGCGCTCGTCGGTCACTCCTGCCATTGTGGATACAGCAACAACGAAGGCGAGATGCTGTCTCTTGCCATGCTCAGCACTCCGAGTGCTGCCCCTGGAACTGAAGTTACGATTACGTGGGGTGAGCCAGGGGGCGGATCGCGCAAGCCGCATGTCGAGCGGCACCAGCAGTTCAAGGTCAGGGCGGTCGTGGCACCCGTTCCTTATGCAAGTTCGGTGCAGAAAATGAAACGGGCAGCAATTAGCTGATAATTTGCTCGATGTTCGCTCGGCGCGCGTTCGAGCGAACATCGGATCTGCTTCAGCAGGTCCGCGCGAAGACTCTGCTACTGCCGAAACACATGACTCCTCAATGCAATGGCGCTTCTGCTGTGCGTTCACAGGCGGAATAGGGTTCATTTGGCTATGTCACACGCAATAGATCTTGGTCACCAGAATGATGTGCTGCCTGGCATTTCGCTGGAGGTCACGGCCAAGGATATCCATGATTTGACGGTTTTATCCAATGCAGTCACAAAGGGTACAATCGTTTCTGTGCCCTTCCTCTCGAAGGAGAGCGACCACGACCGGGTTGCTGCGGCCAGAATAGTTCGCCAGGCGGGCTACGAGCCCGTGCCCCACATAGCCGCGAGACGACTAAGTTCGGAGAACGCACTATCACGAATGTTGTCCGCTCTTGTGAGCGAAGCGCAGGTCAGCCGACTGCTCATTATCGCGGGCGATGCCGATCCTCCCAATGGCCCGTTCCGGGATACCGCTACAATCTTGCGTAGCGGTATCCTTCAACATCATGGCATCAGGCATGTCTCCATAGCCGGGCATCCGGAAGGACATCCGGTCCAAAGCGCTGCCGCACTCCGCGAGGCGCTGCTGGAAAAGCGACAAATCCTGGAAGCGGCGAAAATCGAGTGGTCGATATTCACTCAGTTTTCCTTTGCTTCTGAACCCATGCTTACGTGGATCGATGGGCTCCGCCAATTGGGTATCGACAATCCGATCCATGTTGGCATTCCGGGACCGGCAAATGTGAAAACCTTGTTGAAATTTGCGGCGCTCTGCGGCGTCTCCGCTTCAACGGCTGTGCTCAAAAAATACGGGCTGTCGATTGCTCAATTGCTGTCGAATGCGGGTCCCGATGCCCTGGTGCGCGAATATAACGGCGCATTGAGAGGCGGTGCCTACGGGGATGTGGGCATGCATTTCTATCCATTTGGGGGAGTGAGCAAGACCATCACGTGGATGAGGAACTTCCGAGGGTGATCACCCCTTATTTAGTCAGGAATGTGTACCAGTCTGCGTGATAAAAAGCCCGGAAAACCTGGCAAGGTGATTGCCCTTTGCGTCCATGCTTGACCAAGTAGTACGGAAACCGTACGAATTAAATAGGAGGAAATGACGCTGCAGCGTCAAGCGTCCGGACGCTTTTCCGGTTGGGAGGAACCACATGAAAGTTTCGAAATTCACGCTCTGTCTCGTAGCGACTGCAGCGTTTTCCATAACTGGTGCGGCCGTTCGCGCTGAAACCATAAAGGTAGGGGTTATTGCCACTTTTTCAGGGCCGAATGCAATTTGGGGCAAGCAGTTTCGCGAAGCCATTGACGTATACGTGGCCCAGCACGGGGACCAGGTTGCTGGCCACAAAGTTCAATTCATCTACAAGGACGTAGGAGGCCCCAATGCAGACGCCAGCAAGGCGGCCGCTCAGGAACTTCTGGTTCGTGAAGGGGTAAAGTATCTTGCGGGCTTCGACTTTACCCCCAATGCTGTCGCGGTCGCTCCCCTTACCAAGCAGGCCAAAGTGCCTGCGGTGATTTTCAATGCGGCGACATCATCAATCAACAAACAGTCGGAATTTTTTCTCCGCACCAGTTTCACGCTGACGCAGATCGCTCAGCCGGCAGCAGAGTGGGCGGCGAAAAACGGCGCGAAAAAGGTGGTGTCTGCCGTTTCCGACTACAATCCCGGCATTGATGCGGAAACCGCCTTTTCCGCCTCGTTCGAGAGAGGTGGCGGGGTCGTTGTTGAAAAGATCCGCATGCCGCTCCAGACAAATGACTTTGCACCGTTCATGCAGCGCATCAAAAGCTCCGGCGCCGATACCGTGTTTACGTTCCTGCCGGTGGGGCCGGCAACGTTCGCTTTTACCAAAGCTTACAATGAAAATGGCTTGAAAGCAGCCGGCATTTCTTTTCTTGGCGGTGGCGAGACCGACGAGACCACGCTGGATGCGCTTGGAGATCAGTCCATTGGGCTCGTGACCGCATACCATTATTCGGATGTCCACGATTCCGCGCTTAACAAAAGCTTTGTCAAAAAGCTGGAGGAGCTGCATCCAGGTTCTCGCGCCAACATGGCGTCCATCGGTGCCTATGACGGAGTGGAATTGATCTATCGTATGATCAAGGCTGCAGGGTCTGACGGAGCAAAGGCGATAGAGGCGGCAAAGGGCATGGAGTGGGAGAGCCCGCGGGGACCCGTCAAGATGGATCCCGTCTCCCGAACAGTGGTGCAGAACGTCTATCTTCGACGCGTCGAAAAAGGCGTGGACGGCAAACTGGTCAATCGCGAGTTTGCGACGGTTCCGAATGTACCTGACCTTGGATTCAATCCCTGACCCACGGTGTGCGTGGCGGAAGGATCCGCCACGCAAAGTCCGACCCCTCGATTTTAGGTTAGAGAATGTCTCTCATTCTAAGTATCGCCGTGGATGGCGTCGCGTATGGAATGATATTGTTCATGATTTCCGTCGGACTTTCGATCACGATGGGCCTCATGCGCATCATCAATCTTGCGCACGGCGGGTTTGCCCTGTTCGGCGGCGCGGCCGTTCATATTCTCACCACACGCTTTGACGTCCCGTTCATTGCTGCTCTCCTGGGAGCCGTGCTCGCGGTTGTTTTGATCGCCGTGCTTCTGGAACGGCTCTTCTATCGACACATCTATGGTTTCAACGAGTTGGGGCAGGTGCTGGCGACCATTGGAATAGTCTTCATCATGATCGCAACTGTTAATCTTTTCCTAGGCTCCACGATCCTGTCACTCGGTGCCCCGGCTATCTTCGCGACGCCGATCGATCTTGGATTCAGAACATTGCCGTTCCACCGGCTGATCGTGATCATTTGCGGCTTGTCAGTTCTGGCCGGGCTCTGGCTCCTGATGGAAAAAACAAGGTTAGGCATCTATTTGCGGGCAGCCGTCGACAACAAGACTGCGGCAGCTTCGCTCGGCATCAACACGCCGCTCGTCTATCTTGGCGCATTCGCCCTTGGCGCCGGTCTTGCGGCGGTCGGAGGCATCCTCGGTGCGGAGCTGCTTCCAATCGAAGCTTATTATCCGCTTCGCTATATGGTGCTGTTCCTGATTGTTGTCTCTGTCGGCGGACTCGGAAGCATACCCGGCTCCTTCTGGGCTTCGATTGGCCTTGGGATCCTTGATACGGCAGGACGTTACCTGTTGCCGGGCATCGGTACCATCTTCTTTTTCATGGCGATTGCGGTGCTACTTGCTCTTCGACCCAACGGTCTGATGGGGAAAGCGCAATGACGGCTCATATTTTCCCCACGCTACCAAAGCGCGCAACTTACGCCTTGAGCCTCCTCGCCTCGTCCATTTGCGTTGTGGTCGGTGCGACGCTTGCCTTCTTGGTGTTTCCCTACGACCTTTCTTTCTTGACCCGTATCGTGATCATGATGATATTCGTCGTATCCTTCGACCTGATCCTGGGCCAGGCTGGAATAGCGACGCTTGGTCACGCTGCCATGTATGGCTGTGGTGCTTACGCCGCAGGACTGATCGCCCTTCATCTCTCACCCGATCCGTTGCTAGGGATTGTGGCGGGCGGCGCAGCCGGCGCGCTGATGGCTTGGATTTCGGGACTTGTCCTCCTCAGAACGCACGGCATTTCGCTGCTGATGATTTCAATTGCCGTGACCATGGTGCTTCAGGAGATCGCATCCCAGGCCAGGTGGCTGACAGGCGGGGCCGACGGCTTGGCCGGAATTTCGGTTCAACCACTATTGGGGTTGTTCGAATTCGATTTCGTTGGTCAGGTTGCCTTTATTTACAGCGTATGCGTACTTGTAGTGGTTCTGCTGCTCTGCCAGGTTCTAATAAATTCTCCGTTCGGGCTCGCGCTTCGTGGCATTGACGGTAGTGCCAGCCGGATGCGGGCAATCGGCACGCCAGTCTATCGACGGAAGGTGACGATCTACGTCCTTGCTGGCGCTATTGCCGGGACTGCCGGGGCGCTTGCTGCACAAGTGACCGGACTGGTCGGCATTGAAGTATTCAATTTTTCCTTGTCTGCCGAGGTCATGGTGATGCTGATCCTCGGAGGAGCCGGGCGGCTCTATGGGGCGCTGATCGGTACCTTGCTGTTCATGGTGGTCCATCATCTCGCGGCAAGCGTGGATCCGTTCAACTGGCTCTTCGTGATCGGCATCATGCTTATCCTCGTCGTATTTGTCCTTCCGAAGGGCCTGATTTCGCTGCCCGCTCGTGTGAGCCAATTGCTGAGGAGGACATGATGGGTGACGGACTCGTCATTGCTGGACTTACCAAAAGTTTCGGAGGCCTGCAGGTCGCCCGGGATCTGACCCTCACACTACCGCAAGGCTCCCGCACCGCGCTGATCGGACCTAATGGTGCGGGCAAGACCACCTTTGCAAATCTCCTCACAGGTGTACTGAAGCCGACATCAGGTAAAATCATGCTGAATGGCCAGGACATCGGCTCCCTGAACGAAGCTGCTCGGGTGAGGGCGGGTATCGCGAAAACCTTCCAGATTACTAATCTCTTCCGCGACCTGAGCGTTCGCGAGAACCTGCGGCTTCCGATACTGGAACGGGAAGGGCGCACGCGTCAAATCTTCTGCCGTGCGGACGGGTGGAGCGAAATCGAAGCTGAAATCGTCGGATTGATGCAACACCTTAATATCTTGTCGTTGGCCGACAAGCCGGTGCGCGACTTGGCATATGGGCAGCAGCGACTGGTGGAACTGGCACTGACACTCGCTGTCAAGCCGAAGGTTCTTATTCTCGATGAGCCAGCAGCAGGCGTGCCCTCAAGTGAAAGCCATCTGGTGGTGGAGGCGATCAAGCGGCTTCCCTCTGATCTCTCGGTTCTTATCATTGAGCATGACATGCAACTTGTATTTGAGGTCGCTGACCGCATTATCGTCCTGGTGAATGGAGCAATCCTGATGGAGGGCACGTCCGACGAGGTGGTCGCAAATGATCAGGTTCGGGAACTCTACCTGGGAGCGGGGCATGTCTGACATCCTTTTGGAGATGGAGGGAGTGGTCGCGGGCTATGGTGACACGCATGTCATCCGCAATATCTCGCTGCGGATACCGAAAGGGGAGCGGCTTGCGATCGTGGGAAGAAACGGCGTTGGTAAGACCACCTTGCTTTCCACAATCATGGGTCAGACGCGGCAACACGCTGGAACTATCAGCCTTAAAGGGACGACCATCAACACGCTCGCCTCGCATCAACGGGCCCGACTGGGGATTGGTATCGTGCCACAAACCCGTGACATCTTTGGATCGTTGACGGTCGAGGAGAACTTGGTCGCCGGACTTCGCAACGGGTCCACCATTGAAGAGGCTTATGATCTGTTTCCCCGCCTAAAGGAGCGCCGATCTAATGGCAGACGTCAGCTCTCCGGCGGCGAGCAGCAGATGCTGTCCATCGCCCGCGCCCTCTTGGGAAAACCGGAGATTATTTTGCTTGATGAGCCGCTCGAGGGGCTGGCGCCTGTCATCTGTGAAATGTTGATGGAGGTGTTTCACAAGCTTGCAGACAAAGGTCACACGATCGTGCTGGTGGAACAGCATGTCGGCCTCGCGCTCAAGTTCGCAGAGCGGGTTATTGCGCTCGATCAAGGCAAGATTGTCCTTCAGGAAAAGACGGCAAAGCTGACCGGCGACCGTAGCAAACTCGACCGACACATCGGGCTTTCTGCGCGCTAGCCCAGGCGGGGCGATAGATCACGTATGGCAGCTTTGAGGGATTCAGAAGGCTAAAGCGCCTGACGGAAACGGCCGAGAATGTTCCTAAGGGCCACAACAGATACGGGGATGGGATGAAGAATTACGTCTTGACGGTTTCCTGCAGTACGACCCGCGGCATCGTAGCTGCACTTTCGGGTTACCTGGCGGAGAAGGGTTGCAACATCGTGGACTCATCGCAGTTCGATGACTTCGACACAGGCCGATTCTTCATGCGCATCTCCTTCATCTCGGAGCAGGGCGTCGGGCGAGATGCCGTGATTGAAGGTCTTAACCCTATCGCGCAGAAGTTTTCCATGCAGGCCGATATCTTCGATTCCGCCGAGCGCATGAAGGTGATGCTGATGGTCTCTCGCTTCGGCCATTGCCTGAACGATCTGCTCTACCGCTGGAAGATCGGCGCGCTGCCGATTGATATCGTCGGCGTGGTGTCCAACCACTTCGATTACCAGAAGGTCGTCGTGAACCACGATATTCCCTTCCACCACATCAAGGTGACGAAGGAAAACAAGCCGCAAGCGGAATCACAATTGATGAATGTGGTGGAGCAGACGGGCACGGAGCTTGTGGTTCTCGCCCGTTACATGCAGGTTCTTTCCGATGACCTTTGCAAGAAGATGTCCGGCAAGATCATCAACATCCACCATTCCTTCCTGCCGAGCTTCAAGGGTGCCAACCCTTACAAACAGGCCTATCAGCGCGGTGTGAAGCTGATTGGTGCGACTGCCCATTATGTGACGGCTGATCTCGACGAAGGTCCGATCATCGAGCAGGACACAGTGCGCGTGACACATGCGCAGTCGCCCGATGATTACGTGTCGCTTGGGCGTGACGTGGAAGCTCAGGTTCTGGCGCGGGCCATCCATGCCCATATCCACCATCGCACTTTCATCAACGGAAACAGGACCATTGTCTTCCCGCCAAGCCCTGGATCCTACGCCTCCGAGCGCATGGGGTAATGACGATGACTGTGATCATCGACGGAAAGGCAGCCGCCGCTTCGGTGATAGAGGCGGTCACCTCCGCAGCAGCAACTCTGCAAGATTCAGGTCATCGCAAGCCCGGTCTCGCGGTGATCATCGTCGGGGATGATCCGGCGAGCCACGCCTATGTCGGCGCCAAAAGCCGCACGGCCAAGCAATGCGGCTTTAATTCGGTCCAGCACACGCTGCCCGAGGAAACGTCGCAGGAAGATCTGATGGCGCTGGTCGCGTCGCTGAATGCCGATCCCGAGATTGACGGCATCCTCGTCCAGTTGCCGCTTCCAAAGCACCTCGAGAGCGAACCCGTCATCCAGTCGATCCTGCCGGAAAAGGATGTCGACGGCCTGCACATTGTCAATGCCGGCAAGCTCGCCACCGGCGATCTGAAGACCGGTCTCATCTCCTGCACACCGGCGGGTGCCATGATCCTGGTGCGCCAGATCCACGGCAGTGACCTCTCCGGCCTAAATGCGCTGGTCATCGGCCGTTCGAACCTGTTCGGCAAGCCAATGGCGCAGCTCCTCCTGCACGCCAACGCTACCGTGACCATGGCTCATTCGCGAAGTCGCGACCTGCCATCTTTCGCACGTCGGGCGGATATTCTTGTTGCTGCTGTTGGACAAGCAGAGATGGTACGGGCAGACTGGCTAAAGCCCGGCGCGACCGTCATCGACGTCGGCATCAATCGGGTTCCCGCGCCGGAGAACGGTCAGGGAAGGTCACGATTGGTTGGAGACGTAGCCTTCGACGAATGCGCCGCTGTCGCCGGAGCCATCACTCCTGTTCCAGGTGGGGTAGGGCCCATGACGATCGCAATGCTCATGGCAAATACGTTGACCGCAGCCCGCATTCCCGCACGCGAGTGAACCTAACAGGACAGGAGACAAGAAGAACATGCGCGAACCCTTTATCTACAAAGGCACTATTCCTCGCATAGTGTTTGGTGCCGGAACCGTTGCTAAGGTGACTGACGAACTAAGTAACCTTGGTCGGCATAGGGCTCTGATCCTATCCACTTCCAATCAGGAAGCGGACGCGAGAAGGCTCGCAGAGCGATTGGGAACAGTCTGTGTGGGCGTCTTCAGCGGTGCCGTTATGCACACCCCTGTGGATGTGACGAACAAAGCCCTTGATGCTTACTCCGAAGCAGGTGCCGATTGCTTGATTTCGTTCGGGGGAGGTTCAACGATTGGTCTTGGTAAGGCCATCGCATATCGGAATGATGCCCCTCAGCTCGTCATCGCTACCACCTATGCAGGATCCGAGGTGACGCCGATCCTTGGTCAGACAGAGAACGGCATAAAGACCACGGTTCGTGATCCTTCGGTTCTACCGGAGACCGTAATCTACGACCCAGAGCTCACCTATAGTCTTCCAGCCAACATGAGCGTAACGAGCGGCTTGAACGCGATGGCACACGCCGTCGAAGGACTCTACGCTCATGATCGGAACCCGCTTTCCTCGATGATGGCGATGGAAGGCATCGCAGCGCTGCGCAAGGCGCTGCCCAACATCATTGGTAGTCCCGAAGATCCAGTGGCCCGTGCGGATGCACTGTACGGGTCTTGCCTCTGTGGTGTTGTATTGGGTGCTGTCGGAATGGCGATGCATCACAAGATCTGCCACACGCTGGGCGGCAGCTTTGATTTGCCGCATTCGGAAACTCACGCCATTCTTCTTCCGCATACGGTGGCTTATACGGAAGAGGCTGTCCCTAATCTCCTTGCACCAGTCGCTGAATTGATGGGGACGGAACGCGCGGCTGCGGGCCTCTACGATTTTGCGCTCTCGATCGGGGCACCGACGAGGCTTCAAGACTTAGGATTGACCGCCGAGGACTTGGATAAGGCGACAGATAAATGCATGCAAAACGCCTACTGGAATCCACGTCCAGTAGAAGCCACGCCACTTCGCAAGATGCTTCAGATGGCATGGGAAGGGGCGAGGCCTGGTTCGCGATGATCCTAAACGATCCTGAACAAAAACCGAGTCCCGCCGTCGCAGCAGTCAAGTATTCGGAAGACGGCGGCGCAAATTCTCACATGAGAGGAAACGGCATGGCAGAGTATTTCAGCGAAGAAGCTTCGGTCGAGATCGTTAACGGCCGCATGGCCGCCGATGTCGATCCTCGCATGCGGGAGATCATGAGCTTGCTTGTGAAACATATGCATGCCTTCATCAAGGAAGCTTGCATTTCTCAGCAAGAGTGGGAAACGGCAATCCGGTTTCTGACCGATACCGGACAGATTTGCTCTGACGAGCGCCAGGAATTTATCTTGCTGTCTGACACACTTGGCGTCTCCATGTTGGTGGATGCCATCACCAACCGGCGTCAGCCGGGTGCCACTCAGAATACGGTCCTTGGACCATTCCATGTTGCCGGGGCCCCCAATCGCCGGATAGGCGACCGCATAACGCTCGACGGCAAGGGGGAGAGCTGTGTCTTCGAAGGCACCGTGGTCGATCTGGAAGGACACGCGATTGAGGGAGCGATCATAGATGTCTGGTCGGACAATGCTGAAGGCTTTTACGATGTGCAACAGCCCGATATTCAGCCAAGGTGGAATAATCGCGGGAAGTTCGTAACCGGCGCAGACGGGCGCTACAGATTCATCGGGATCAAACCGGTTTCCTACCCCATTCCGGCCGATGGCCCTGTAGGTCGAATGTTGAAGCATCTCGGCCGGCATCCATACAGGCCGGCACACATGCATTACATCGTGACAGCCAGCGGGTTTCAAAAGCTTGTTACTCACACATTCGTCGGTGATGACGAGTATCTTTCATCTGACGCCGTCTTTGGTGTCAAAGACACGCTGATTGCGCCATTGGAGCGTATTCAAGGCGGCGAAGCGGAATGGCGTTCGCGGTTTGACTTTGTTCTTAACCCGCTGTGAGGTCATAGTCATGCCGAACATGAAGATCCATGTCGATCGGTCGTTGCCAGAACGAGCTCATCGCGACATCGAGGCTGCCTTGGGACCACTAAGCATGCTCTTGTGCGAGAGGCTGAACGTCGACATTAGCGCTTGCCAGTTTGCCGTTATTCAGGTGTTCGGGATGGTCAACCAACCTGCCGTGAACGTCGAGCTTTCCATCCTGCCGAACGTAGATAGGACGCGTCAAAAACTCATGGACCTTGCTAGCGAAATCCAAGTGTTGGTCGCGGCGGCAGCGAGCAGCGGAGTTGCGGTTCGGATATCGCAACTCGATCCGGCCACTTATGTCGCCGCGAAGGGGCCGTGCACCGTATGATTACCACTGGGTTCTGAAAGGCTGGCGTGCGCGAATAGGATAAGGCCTAAGCCCACAATTATGGCTTGCCACTTTCAACAGCGGTTAGATACGCGCAAATATGGTCACGAAAACTGACGAATCTTTTCGACGGATTTGGTGTAAGTCGCCAAATAGCGTCTGCAGTGCGCTGCATTATCAGGCGTTACGTTGACAGGCAGGATGCAATATGGTCAGCTATCCGAACTAAATTGCGTGGCGATGCTACAGGGGGACAATTGTTTCCCATATGTCGGCGTGCGGATGCGAGCCAGAAATGGCGGCTTAGATACTAGGGGAGAAGTACGATATGAGCAGCATACTTGCAGATCCCGACCGAGACAAGGTTCTCGAAACTGGGCTTTTTATCAACAATCAGTTCAGAGGCGCGTCGAACGGGGCAGTCTTCGAGCGGGGTAACCCCATCAGTGGGGAGATAGTGAGCACGGCGCCTGCCGCGACCGAGGCGGATGCAATCGCTGCAGTGAGGGCAGCGCACAGCGCGTTTGCGCGTTGGGCCAAGCTCGGACCTCACGAGCGGCGCAACATGCTGATGAAGGCTTCGGCCGGCATCCGCGCTCGGCATACTGATTTTGCCGATGCGATGAAGGCTGAGATCGGCGCGACCCACGTCTGGGCCGATTTCAACGTGCATCTCGCAGCTGACATGTTGGAAGAAGCCGCGGCTATGACGACCCAGATCGGTGGCGAAGTCATTCCTTCGGACGTGCGCGGTTCGCTGGCGATGGCAGTACGGGTGCCTGCAGGTGTTACTGTGGGCATTGCGCCCTGGAACGCGCCGGTCATCCTCGCTGTCCGGGCGATTGCGGCGCCGCTTGCTTGCGGCAATACTGTTGTTCTCAAAGGTTCGGAGCAGTGCCCCCGCACCCACGGCCTAGTCATCGAGGCGATGGCCGAAGGTGGACTGCCTCCTGGGGTTGTCAATTACATTACCAACGCACCTGCCGACGCCAGCCGCATCTTTGAGGCGATGGTCGCTGATCCGGCGGTGCGGCGGGTGAGCTTCACCGGTTCAACGAAGATCGGTCACGCGGTTGCCCTGACCTGCGCGAAATATCTGAAGCCCGTTGTGCTTGAGCTCGGTGGCAAGGCCCCCCTTATCATTCTCGACGATGCCGACGTGGATGCTGCGGTTCAGGCGGCAGCTTTCGGCGCATTCATGAACTCGGGCCAGATCTGCATGTCCACGGAGCGGATAATTGTCGACGAGAAGATCGCCGACGGCTTTGTTGAGAAGCTGGTGGCGAAGACGAAAACGCTGCCTGCGGGCGATCCCCGTCGAGGGCCGGTCGTCCTAGGTTCGGTGGTCAATCACTCGACGGTGGAGCGCTGCAACGAGCTAATCGACGATGCAGTCGCCCGTGGGGCTACGGTGATTATTGGCGGTAAGAGCAATTCGACGCTGATGCCTGCGACCCTCATTGACCATGTCACGCCGGACATGCGTATCTTTCGGGAGGAAAGTTTTGGGCCAGTCAAACCGATCCTACGGGTGAACGATGTGGAAGAGGCGATTGCGATTGCCAACGATTCTGAGTACGGCCTCTCGGCTGCTGTCTTCGGTGCTGACATTGCACGGGCCTGGCAGGTGGCGTTGCGGATCGAAAGCGGTATTTGCCATATAAACGGTCCGACCGTTCACGACGAGGCGCAGATGCCACTCGGCGGTGTAAAGTCATCTGGCATCGGCCGTTTCGGCGGACGGGCAGGCATCGCTGAATTCACTGATTTGCGTTGGATGACGGTACAGACCTTAGAACGTCATTACCCGTTTTGATTGCACAATACGGCCAGGTCAATGGTACTAACTGCTGTGGCCAATGCCAATAATGCCTTCACATAACCTCTTGCCAAGAGATTACAGAGCGCAATTCAATGACCGCGCGGCCGGATACAAGAGGTGGCTCGGTGCTCACGCTGAAGCAGTCTCGTAACGACCATCTAGAGGCAGTTGCGGGCGTGCTTCTGAAGCATGAACCGATCACCGACAATACAAAACTCTCGAACCGGCGACCGATCAAGTGGCTGCTTTTCACAGTCGCTTGATTATTTCCCTTCAGACGATCTGGTCCTTTGGCTGATGAACAATTCCTTACGGCGATTGAAGAGCAATCGCAGGCGATCCCATCCCGACCAAGACGTCTCTGAGACAGAAGGTTGCCAAGCAGCCGGTTCAGCTTCATGAAAGGGCTTGAAGATAACGAACGGTCCGTCCGCCGCTTACGGCTTGAGCTGCGTGCATGATCGCATTTGTATCAAGA
>NZ_JBOBHU010000044.1:0-14760 GCF_050587665.1 Rhizobium sp. Nf11,1
TCGAAGAGGAGAACGCCAAGCTGAAGAAGCTGCTCGCCGAGCAGATGCTGGATGCCGCCGCAATAGGTCCTGTGCCTAGAGTGGCAAGACATCCATGCGCAGCTCCGACTGGACCATTTGTATTCGGAAAAAGTTTGATGCTTGATTGACCAAAGCACTCAGGAGCTGCAAGTGGAGAAGAAACCGATCGCAGGCCAAACGGGTTCTGCACATATTCTCCATCCACGGGATGGATGCGTTTCATCCAAACAATCGATTTCACTGATTGCAGCCATTACTGCATAGAACTAATACCACTGGTTATCCAGATGCTGCATACTAGACGCGTCCGGATAACTGCAAGTTTTGCCAGAAGCATAGAGAGACAAAAATGCCTGCTGACGTGCGATGGAAACTTTGTTGGGAAAATGAGCTGCAAGTCGACGATCACGCAGAACTTTCTGCATTCTTTCGTAATACCTACGGGCCGACAGGCGCGTTCAATGCAATGCCCTTCGAAGGTGGCCGGAGTTGGGCCGGAGCGCGGCCTGAAATGCGCGTGATTGCTTACGACTCGCATGGCGTTGCCGCCCACATGGGCATGCTGCGGCGTTTCATCAAGGTCGGGGAGGTGGATCTCCTGGTGGGGGAACTGGGGTTGTGGGGAGTGCGTGCCGATCTTGAAGGACTTGGGCTTAGTCATTCAATGTTTACGCTGTATCCGGAGTTGCAGCGGCTCGGCGTCCCATTCGCGTTCGGCACGGTTCGGCACGCGCTGTACAAGCACGTTGAGAGACTGTGCCGCGGCGGTATTGCGACCATCCTCCCAGGGGTCCGCGTCCGCTCCACTCTCCCAGAGGTCTACCTCGATCTGCCAGCCACGCGAATTGAGGATCCCCTCGCCGTCGTGTTTCCCATAGCGCGCTCGATGGACGAGTGGCCTTCCGGCACGCTAATTGATCGTAATGGCCCAGAGCTATGAAACAGCTGGATTATAGTTGCAAAGTCTCGGGCAACAGCGCCAACCGTAGTGTTTATCTGACGTTCGACGACGGACCAAACCCATATTGCACGCCTGATATCCTCGATGTTCTGGCGGAGCAACGCGTACCCGCTACGTTCTTCGTCATCGGTGCTTATGCCGCGGATCAACCAGAACTTATCCGACGAATCGTTGCCGAAGGGCACGAGGTTGGCAACCATACTATGACCCATCCGGATCTGACGACATGCGGACTAGAGGAAATAGAATATCAGATCACCGAAGCAAGAGAGGCCATTAAGTCGGCCTCTCCTCAGGCTGAACCCAAGTTTATCCGCGCTCCATACGGGGTCTGGAACGAAAACGTGCTAAGCATCTCAGCGCGCGTGGGGCTCCAAGCGGTACATTGGTCCGTAGATCCGCGGGACTGGTCGCGCCCTGGTGTCAACGCCATTGTTGATGCAGTGCTGGCTTCAGTCGAGCCAGGCGCCATCGTGCTGTTGCACGATGGGTGCCCCCCTAACGAGCTTGTAGGACACAAGCTTTCTGGCTTGCGCGACCAGACGCTGATGGCGCTTTCCCGTGTCATTACCGGGTTGCACGACCGTGGTTTTGTCATCCGAACGCTCTCCTAGGATAATTAACGGACGGTATCTGCATGGATCTATTTGGTACAGCCGGCACGGTGGCAATTTCGTTGTATGCGCTTCTTTCTGGCGTCTATAAGGGCATGCAGGTCCTGTATGCTCCAACGGCAAGTTCTTTTTCTGCCTCTCCCGGAAGCCCGCTCAACGCGCTGGCAAGCGTCGACGTGATTGTTCCCTGTTTCAATGAAGACCCGGACATTCTCTCGGCGTGCCTCGAGTCTATCGCAAATCAGGATTATGCCGGGCGGCTGCAGGTTTTTGTGATAGATGATGGTTCTACAAACCGCGAGGACCTCGCACCCGTACACAACACATATGCGGGAGATCCGCGGTTCAACTTCATTCTTCTGCCTACAAATGCCGGAAAGCGCAAGGCGCAGATCGCCGCAATACGCCGCTCATCCGGTGACTTGCTTCTAAACGTCGACTCAGACACCACGCTTGCGCCCGACGTGGTCACGAAGCTCGTCCACAAGATGCGCGATCCATCGATAGGCGCGGTTATGGGACAATTGGTGGCCAGAAATCGCAGCGACACATGGCTGACACGACTGATCGACATGGAATACTGGCTGGCCTGCAACGAGGAGCGGGCGGCGCAGGCACGTTTTGGTGCGGTGATGTGCTGTTGTGGTCCATGCGCCATGTACCGCCGATCTGCACTGCTTTTGCTGCTCGACCAATACGAGACGCAACTGTTTCGCGGCAAAACAAGCGATTTTGGTGAGGACCGTCATCTTACAATCCTGATGCTCAAAGCTGGTTTTCGGACCGAGTATGTTGCGGATGCCATTGCAGCCACAGTCGTGCCAGACCGGCTCGCACCGTATCTGCGACAACAGTTGCGCTGGGCGCGCAGCACGTTCCGAGACACGTTGCTAGCGCTGCGCTTGTTGCGCAGGCTTGACCGTTATCTAACATTAGACGTGATCGGGCAGAATCTTGGGCCGCTGCTTCTTGCCGTGTCGGTATTGATGGGGCTTGCGCAGATTGCGGTGGCAGCCACGATACCGTGGTCGACGATAACGATGATAGCATTCATGACGGTGGTGCGCACCAGTGTGGCTGCGCTTCGCGCTCGCCAGGTTCGATTTCTAACATTTGCTGCCCACACGCCAATCAACCTTTTCCTCATTCTTCCCCTTAAAGCATATGCGCTGTGTACGTTAAGCAATAGTGCTTGGCTCTCTCGCACTGATGTCTTGCAAAGACCCCCCCGCAGCGCGGAAACATCATCGCTTAAATCTCTACCGATGGATTAACCTTTTCGCGAGCATCCGAAGTCTTGGTCGGCTTTGGATGTTGCAGCTGACGGCGAGGCCGAAGGCGGACAAACCTAACATCAGTTGCGGGATTAGCCACAAGAGGTGCAGGAAGTTGAACCAGAAAAAGCACTATCAGTTGCTGCATGATGAGTTGGCTGAAGACGATCCATGGCGGCTTGACAGCAACCCGTTCGAGCAGGAGCGACATAGGCAAATGCTGCGGCTGGCGCTTGCGCAGCAATCAATCACAAACGCGCTCGAAGTCGGATGCGCAGCCGGGGCGTTCACCGAAAGACTTGCGCCGCATTGCGAGCAACTCACCGTAATTGATGTGGTGCCCCATGCGCTCGCTCGAACGCGTCGACGACTAAAGGATCCGCCGAATATCTCCTGGATAAGCTGCGATATCCTCCAGTTCTCGGCACGAAAACCCTTTGATCTGATCGTGGTAGCTGAGGTGCTCTATTACCTTGAGAGCGTTGCTGAGATGCGAACGGCTGTCCGCAACTTGGCACAAATGCTCGCGCCATCCGGCCATCTAATATTCGGATCGGCAGGTGATGCGAGCTGCCAACTTTGGGGTCACGTGGCTGGTGCCGAAACCGTCATTACGATCTTGGATCAGGAATTGGTCCAAATTGATCGTGTGCGATGCGTCGGCCAAACCACCAACGAAGACTGCTTGCTTACCCGATATCGCCACCCCGTTTCTCAATGATCCGGCTACCGCGTTAGATATGGAGATCTTATGCGCATCTGCGGAATTAAACTCACACACGACGGAGCAGTTGCCCTCATCGAAGACGGGAAACTTATCTTCTGTATTGAGCAGGAGAAGCGCAACAACAACCCCCGCTATCAAGCTATCGACAACCTTGACGCGATTGTCCAAGCCCTGAACGAACACGGTTTGAGCGTAGGGGACGTTGATCAATTCGTCATCGACGGGTGGGACGGAGAACTTAAATCAGAGTTCCAGGTCTTCAGCGAAGGCCTCCCCATAACTCTCAGTGGAGCTCCCTATGTCGAACCGTGGCCAGAGAGCCCTCTAAAGTCCCATGACAGCTCGGGTCTCGCGCTCAGCGGCTCGATCCTTCCCTACAAAAGTTTTCCGCACGTCATAAGCCACGTAGTCTCCGCGTACTGCACCAGTCCGTTTGCCAAAGCCGGAGAACCTTCGTTCTGCTTGGTATGGGATGGCTGCATATTTCCACGGCTCTACTATGCGGAGCCAAAAGGAATCCGATTAATCAAGTGCATGTTCCCGATGATAGGTCATGCCTATGCTGTCGCCGGCCATCACTTCGGGCCGTACAGGAAGGCGGATCCAAAAAGCTGGAACCTGGGTGTCGCCGGAAAGCTAATGGCCTACATTGCACTTGGCGCGGCTCAGGAGAACATCCTAAACGTGTTTCGGGAGCTCTACGAGGAACACTTCGCCGGAGAAACGCTGCTCGCGGTCGGTTATAGGGAAAACATTCATAATGCAGACGCATTGCTTGGACGCGTCAATGATTACTTCGACGCAAGCGCGTCCCGGTTACAGTGTGAAAAACCCCAGGATGTACTTGCTTCATTTCATGTTTTCCTTGAACGCCTCCTCGTTGGCGAGATGACGATTGCTCTACAGATGCAGTCGCAATTCGAATCCCGAAACTTGTGCGTGGCCGGCGGATGCGGCCTTAACATCAAATGGAACAGCGCGCTCAGAGCGAGTGGTCTGTTTGAATCAGTCTGGGTGCCCCCATTTCCCAACGACAGCGGATCGGCTATTGGCGCCGCCTGCTGCGCGCGTGCTGTCGAGCGTGGTCTCGCTCCGCTTGACTGGTCAGTTTACAGCGGCCCTAAGCTGAAGAGTAGCGCAATCCCGCCAGGGTGGGAAGCTGCTCCATGCACCTTGGCCGAACTCGCCAGGATATTGGCATCTAACGAACCGGTTGTTTTTCTTGCCGGCCGTGCAGAACTTGGGCCACGGGCGTTGGGAGGCAGAAGCATCTTGGCCGCCGCGACTTCCCCGAAAATGAAGGATCATCTCAACGAAGTGAAATTCCGCGAGCATTTCCGACCTGTAGCCCCAATTTGCTTGGAAGACCGCGCACAGGAAATCTTCGACCCCGGCACTCCAGATCCCTACATGCTCTTCGATCATACGACACGCCCGGAATGGCGAGCACGGATCCCCGCCGTAGTGCACCTTGATGGAACTGCGCGACTTCAAACGATCTCGCGAAACTATGAGCACGAAGTCTCGAAGCTTTTGGCCGAATATGAAAGTCTCACCGGTATTCCGCTGCTTTGCAACACGAGTGCCAACTATCACGGCCGGGGTTTTTTCCCCGACGCTGCAGCGGCCTGCGAGTGGGGACAAATAGGCCACGTATGGTGCGATGGCTTGCTGCTTACAAGGACGAGCGAAACCGATGTATCCCCGGTGGACTGCACGGCTTTCTCGGCAAGCACATGGCCGCGATAGCAATCAGTTTGATTGACGTCACGAAAACCTATATCGACCGAACTGTTGTCGATCGGTTTTCGTTCGCCGTCAAAAAAGGAGAGTGCTTCGGGCTCCTCGGGCCCAACGGTGCCGGCAAAAGCACGATTGCGCGCATGGTCCTTGGTATGACGCCGCCCGACGCAGGCAAGATCACGGTGCTTGGCGCACCAGTGCCTGCGCAGGCTCGTCTGGCGCGGGCAAGCATTGGGGTGGTTCCGCAATTCGACGACCTCGATCAGGAATTCACAGTGCGTGAGAACCTGTTGGTCTTTGGGCGCTACTTCAATATGAGCACCCGTCAGATCGAAGCCGTTATCCCGTCACTCCTAGAGTTTGCCAGACTTGAGAGTAAGGCGGATGCGCGGGTCGCAGGCCTTTCCGGTGGTATGAAACGGCGCCTGATGCTGGCACGCGCGCTCATCAACGACCCACAACTGCTCATATTAGATGAGCCCACCACCGGTCTCGACCCGCACGCGCGCCACCTGATTTGGGAGCGGCTGCGCTCGCTGTTGGCACGCGGCAAGACGATCCTGCTTACTACGCATTTCATGGAGGAGGCAGAGCGGTTATGCGACCGGCTATGCGTTCTTGAAGAAGGACAGAAGATCGCCGAAGGTCGGCCCCAAGGGCTGATCGACGAGCAGATCGGCTGCCAAGTCATTGAGATCAATGGCGGCAATCCACATGAACTGCGCGCGCGTATCAAAACATGCGCGCAGCGCATTGAGGTAAGCGGAGAAACCCTCTTTTGTTACTCCTCCGCTCCTGAGCAGGTGCGAATACAATTGCGGGACCGTACGGATCTGCGTCTTTTACAGCGCCCCCCCAATCTCGAGGACGTTTTTCTACGACTGACTGGGCGAGAGATGAAGGATTGAAAGATGTGGGAAAATTATGCGGCAGTTCTGCCTGCCAATGGCTGGAACTGGACTGCGATGTGGCGCCGCAACTACCTTGGGTGGAAAAAAGCCGCGCTTGTGTCAATTCTCGGCAACCTAGCAGATCCCATGGTCTATCTTTTTGGTCTGGGGACCGGCCTTGGTTTGATGGTCGGACGAGTCGAAGGCATGTCATATATTGCTTTCCTGGCAACTGGCATGGTAGCGGCTAGCGCGATGACGGCGTCTACGTTCGAAACCATCTATGCGGCCTTCGCGCGCATGCGCGATCAACGCAGTTGGGAGGCGATCTTATACACGCAGATGACCCTTGGCGACGTAGTGCTGGGAGAAGTCGCCTGGGCAGCTACCAAGGCGCTTTTGGCCGGAACTGCGATTGCGGTCGTCGCAGCCATTCTGGGTTATGCGGTTTGGTCATCCATTCCTTATGTGGTGCCGGTGATAGCCCTGACCGGAATCGCGTTTGCGAGTCTGGCAATGATCGTTGTGGCGCTCGCGCCCAGCTACGACTATTTCATCTTCTACCAGACCCTCATTCTCACGCCGATGCTGTTCTTGTCCGGTGCTGTCTACCCGGTAACTCAATTGCCCGGTAAAGTTCAGCAGATGGCGACATTCTTGCCGCTGGCACATGCGATCGACCTCATTCGCCCGGCAATGTTCGGCCGGCCAGCCGCCGACGTCATGTTCCATCTTGGAGTACTTTTCATTTTTGGCGTATTGCCCTTCTTCGTATCGACTGCCTTACTTCGGCGACGCCTAATGTCATAAAATCGGCGCCAAACACCAAGTTGAAAGGCACAGTCATCGACGTAGGACGGCACTACCGCGGGCGGCGCTCAGATTCAGCGGCTCTCCAGGTGATCCTCGGTTAGGCCGAGGTAATGCTTGTTTCAAGGAGACGTCAAATGAACATGGATGACGCACGGCTGAGATGGATCGCGGGCGTGGGTGCGGCTTTTTTCGCATGCGGGGCGGCCGCCGCGAACCTGAGATCATCGCCTGTGTGGCAGAGGATGTAGCGGCTGGGCTAAGCCCCTGGCAGATCCGCGTGCGTGGTTTGGGTGTCATCACTTCATCACTGAGGACAAGGGTTTAATCAACAGCGTGCCCGGCTCCGACCTTTCCTAGTCGGACTCGCTGATCCCGGAACTCGACATCAGCTACCTCTTCACCGACACATCGCCGCTGAACTTATCCTTGGCACGACCTATGCCAACATCAAGGAAAATGGCGCGGGCGGCGTGCCGGTCCGGAGGGCTTGGCTGCTGCCGCCAACGCTTACGCTGCAGTACCATCTCACCGATTTCGGCGCCTTCGAGCCCTATGTCGGCGCTGGCATCAACTACTCGATATTCTACAACCGGAGCGAAAAGCCCGGTTTCCATAACCTCGACGTCGACAATCATGTGGGCGCCGCGCTGCAGGTCGGTTTCTACTACATGGTTGACGAGCATTGGGGCGTGAACTTCGATGTGAATCTTCCTCGAAACCGAGTGGAAGGCTGATCATAGCGTTCTCGGGCCGCTGAGTGGCAAGGCAACAATCGATGCGTGGTTGATCGGCGCTGGCGTGACCTACCGTTTCTGAATGGACGATCACGGCCGGAGAAGGAGCCTTCTCTTCGATAGCGCCTCCCCATCCGTAATCGGCCTTGTGCGGTCTCGGAAGGCGGCGGCCACGGCCCTCGGCCTCTGTCTTTTTGCGAACGATACGGTGCGCGATTACGGCTCGACTGCGCGGCCTGAGCCCGGCGTTCTCATGGATGTTCTTCCGTTCCCCCGAGAATCGCGCATGCAACTGGAATATCATTCACCGTACCGCAGACCGACCGCCAACGCCTGGCCGATCAGAGACGCAACTCGCCGCAGAGTCACGTCTGGTGCGGCGAGATCACCTGGTGAGTGCCAACACGCTAGGCACGCTCTAGATCATGCGCCAGACCAGCAAGTCGAAGACCTGATGCGGCGCTGAACGTTTCGCGCGGCCGGCGTGCGCCTCGGCTACGTGCTTGCAGATGGCGGTTATGTGATAGCTCGCTTTCAAGCGATTTCCACACCCGCTGTCGATTGCGCGCCCACAGCCCCCACATTCCACATGGCCCCACGACATCACTGACCGCCTCATGTATTTCTCCACCTCTCGCCCAGCTGTTCATAGCTACGTCCATCGAACCATAGCACATGCCAAACAGAAAAAGTGCGATCGCCAGTCGCAGTCGCAGTATTGTCGGCGCAAGCCTATGTTGTCACAACCTTTCAGGCCCCAGTATACGTTCATTTCCTTGTTACTGCCGTGGTGGCCGGTGGGATCCTGCCGCAATGACTTGTTGGACAAGGTACGCTGTCCCAGATCGGCTTCAGTCGCGACAAGTGACGTCAACAACTCACTCAGTCCCGGTCCAGTACGATTTTCAATGACCTGAGGACGTCGGCTGCGTCGATGAGAGCGTCCCGGACTTGTTCCGGCGGCAGGTCGCGAACGCGCTCCGAGCATAACCTGAGATCAATCAGAACGTCTCGAGCACTGTGTATTCCTGCGACGCTTGTCTGCCTACGCATGTCGCGGATGGTATCGATTGATCGGTCTAAGAGGCGGCTTACCTCATAGTGCGTGAGTTTCTCTACGCCGTTTGCAGCCCTGATCAGCTCTGCAATAAAATCCGTCTTTAAGCTCATGGTCCAAATCCTGCCGGCTCATTCTTGAGACAACTGTGCCGAGTCTCGCGGCGGTGCTAAATGTTCCTCCGGCCTACATGCGATTCTAGTTGTAACATTGGGGAAGACGGGTCCTCCGCATGGTACAATCCGCGCTCTGCATTAATCAAGCCGCGTGTCTCAAGAGCGGCGACTCGGCCTTGTCGGGGGTTTTTGAGTCACTGAATGTCTTCTCGCACTCGCGCAAACGGACAGGAGGTACGTCAACGATGGCGATACACTGACCAGTCTGCTTTAGCCCCGCAAAAGCCTGAGTTTCCTGCAAGAATAAGGCCCCTCGAGGGAACATCATCATCTGTGACAAACACCGAATCGATGGGTCGATTACCGGTTGGCAGCATTGGAAATGCGCAGCAGCGTCCCAATGGTATCGATGGAGAATGATATGACTTGCTTCCGTCATTACCCGCAGACGATTTTCCCGCCAAGAGGCTGTGGGTACCGGCCAAGAATGGTGAAGGCTGTTAGACCATCCCGCAGTCCTTGCTCATCCAGGAATAGCCAATGCGACTCGTCAAAGTGGACCATCTGAGTAACCGCACAACCGAGCAAGTCACTGATCGGCTCAATACCGACGGCGCCGACAAGCTCAACAGCTCGAAGAGCGCAGTTCTGGATAAACTGTTTTTCACGGCATCGCACCCTGAAACGGCGGGCGGATGTGCGCCACGATCCCTGTCGCTGTTTCCGTCGCCGTCAGTCCTGTGCGACAAATGGCCCTGAACTGCGGCATTTGATCTGCTATGTCGCGCCGCCTTCGCGCGCAATCATGTTTTATGCCACACGCAAGATAACCGCCCTGTTCTGCGGATTGTAAGGAACGAAACGTAAGCGATCATGAGACCACCAAGAGGCACCGTATGGCTGCCGAACGCTTGGCTTCCGGGAGCCGATTGGGCTGATCGCTACGAGATCCTCGCTCTGGCCCAACGGGTGACAGCAGCTGAGGCGGCCCGGCGAGCGCTTGGTAGCGCACCCCGCTCGGTGCGAAACATTCTGAATTTTCGAAACCGCCTCATGCCGTTGGTCGGTCTGAACGCAACCGCGGACACGAGGCATTTCGACCTGGTCGCCAGCTCCCACTAGTGCACAGCGACGACTGCCAAACATTCGGCTATGATGACCCTCACCTGCTTTTTCGCCTGATCTTGGATGTCGATGAAGGGCCGGCTGATGGCCAGATGTCGGCATGACCACCCTGGTGCGCCGCAGGAGCCTTACCGGGTGGCTCTATCTTGCGGCTGCCATTCGCTTTCATAAGACGATTATCCCGCCCTTGCTCACGGTGGTTGAACGCCTCTGCTGAAACAGCCCAGTTGTTCGGCGACAGTGGAATTCGTCCAAGTGGAAGGCGCCGCGCGATACGTACTCAAAAACGTCCGCATTCCTCTACCAGCCGAAGCGCCTCCGTTCGCCTTCCATTTTCCAAAGCGCGCGGGACGCATCGCTCGCCGGCTGTGGAAAGCATCATGAAAACAACAACTCTGATCATCCTGCGTGGAGATGCTCAGCGGAATCTCAAAGCGGAAACAGATTCAACTCGTCCACACGTTTTTCGCGAACCTGCGATCACAAGCTCCGGCAAGCGGAGTAGTGAACGGGTAAAGCAGTGGCCGGCATTGTGGGGATACACCACATCGCTGCAGTTACTCACTACCGTGAGCTCTTGCTTCGCCATGCACCACACGTAGTTACCTCTGAGTCGGGCCACCAACGGACCCCCTCGTCAGTGTCGAGACAATTTCGTCCAGGCACTTGAGCTCGGGTCGAGGCGCTCGAGCAGAGCCACTGTGTCTTCAACGCCCAACACATGAGTGATCGTCCTAATCCAAGTATGTTTTTCATATTCATCGCATCTATGGCTGCGATGCAAATAAACGATTTTGCTTGAGCGGCAGACCTGAACTAGAAGAATCGTGCATTGAGTTTTTAGGCCAGTAACCGCACGGCGCCTGATAATTGACTCGCGGTGAATGGCTGAGATAGCGACTATCCTCTGCGACTGCAAAAGAGAAGAACTATGTCTGATACCAAACTGCAACGCGTGCTTTCGTCTCTTTCAGAATTGTATAGACAGCTAAATCCTCTTCCGTCAGGTCCGGGACCAGATGCCGACTGCGTCAAACTAAACACAAACGAGAATCCATTTGCCTTGCCGGCAGCGGTGATGCAGAGCGCTGTTGCTGCTCTCGAACGGCAGTATCTATATCCGGAGGATGATAACGTCAGCTTGAGGGAAGCAGCTGCCGCATCCTATAACCTTTCCCCGGATCAGGTGATCGCCGGCAATGGGTCCTCCGAACTTCTTTCGCTTCTATACAGAGCATTCCTTGATCCCGGTGACAGCGTCGCAATGTTGTCACCTGGCTTTGCATACAACCACAAGCTCGCGCTGCTGCAAGGTGCTCGATTGCTTGAAATCAGATCCGGCGAGCCTTGCTCGTTGCCGATACACAAACTGCTTTTCGGTCCTGCAAAGAAGGCCAAGTTCATTCTCTTGGCTAATCCGAACAATCCTACCGGCACTTTTGCCCCGATTGCCGATATTGAAAGCCTCGTCGCACAGTCTGACCGGTTGATCGTGCTGGACGAAGCCTATGTTGACTTTGCGCCTGACAGTGCTCTCCGTTTAATTGACCGCTATTCGAACCTTCTGATATTACGAACGTTCTCCAAGAGCTATGCGGCGGCCGGCATTCGCGTTGGCTTCGGCTTTGGCCATCCTGAGGTTATAGGGCGGCTGCGCAATCTCCAGAACATGTTCAACATGAATGTGATCGCCCATGCGGTCGGCGTCAGCATCCTTGCTCACCGCACGGACTACGAGGAGAACCGTAGACAGATTAAGTTTGAGAGAGAGCGCGTGAGGTTCGCACTGTCGCAACTTGGGTTCTCTGTAGCGCCGTCTCATGCGAATTTCCTGCTGGCCCGCGTGCCATCAGGGCGAGACGGCGCTTGGTGGCAAACCTACTTGAAGCAAAAAAAGATACTAGTGGCCGTACTCCCTGATGAGGGTCTGGAAGATTGCATTCGCGTTAGCATCGGGACAAAATTGCAAATGGATGCATTCCTTGAGGCTGTCGATGAGATTTTGGGAGCTGAGAGCTCCACACGATGGGCCGTTTAGCAGCTACATTCCGTTCTGTGCGAATGATGGCAGCAATAAGACAGAGAGCAACGATTGCAAGATCTCCCCACGGCGTTGGCCAGCTCTACCACTCCCTGGGGAAGGAGGCTGTTGCATGGCCCGCTTGCACGTGTCTACGTCGTGTTCTCCAGCCGTCAAACTGCAGAACCAGCATACAGTCGCGAAGGCAATGAAGCTTTTCACGGCAGAAGCACACTAAAGATGTTGAGCAACGGCCGGGCGTGCAAGGACGTGTGGCCCGGACTCTGCATCAGTAGTGATGTCCGGCCAAGAAAAGCCCTGAATCTAATTTCGCTTGAATCAAGGTCCGGAGCTCTCGGAACAAAGTCGGAGACGGTTTAATGAGAAAAGCCCTTCCTTCAAACCTAACTTTCGGTATATTCGACCATCTGGACGAGGATGGTAACGACGTTGCACGACAATACGCAGACCGTCTCAAGCTGGCGGAAGCGTATGATCGGCTCGGCTTTTATGCTTACCATGTCGCGGAGCACCATTGCTCGCCGCATGGAAGAGGCCCATCACCAAACCTGTTCTTATCGAGTGTCGCGCAGCGCACCCGTCACCTTCGTCTCGGCCCCCTCACCATGCTGCTTAGCCTTTGTCATCCGCTGCGTGCATTTGAGGAGATCTGCATGCTTGACCATTTGAGCGGTGGCAGGGTCGAGTTGGGGATAGGCCGCGGCTCCCTTCCGATCGAGCTAGCTTACTTCGGGATTGGTGCGGACGCAGTGCCAGGACGATATCTCGAAGCCAGCGAAATCCTGATGGAGGCGATGAGGGGCGGCACTCTTTCTTACCGCGGCCACCATTTTAAGCTAAACGATGTTCCTTTGACCCTGAAGCCTCATCAGCGCCCGCACCCGCCGACATGGATCGCCACCAACAAACCCGAGTCTGCACGCTGGGCCGCTGCAAACGGCGCGAACATCGCGTCCCTAGGTCCTGCCTCATTCGTTCGCAAGGTCACCGACGCCTTCCGCTGCGAGAAAGGACACAACAGTTACGCGAACGACCAGGCGCCATTCCTCGGACTGCTTCGCATGATTGTGGTCGGGCAGTCTGCAGACCATGCATATTCGCTCGCCGCTCCTGCTTTCGAACGATGGCTTGAAACTTTCAAATTCCTGTACGTTCTAAATGAAATCCCGGTTCCGCCGAATCTCCCCTTGAGCTTCGATGCAGCAATCGAAAGTGAATTGTGCGTGGTGGGAACGGCGGATTTTGTCCGACGGGCTCTGCTAGATCAGGTGGAAGAGGCGGGAGCAAACTATCTCCTTTGTCAGGTGGCTTTTGGGAGCCTGCCCTTGGACGCTTCGCTGTACACCGCGAGGATGCTTCAATCCGAACTCATGGATCGGGTTGGCTGAGTACCATGGTGCCTTGTCGAACTCAGATATGCGGAAACGCACTTCTTTCTCTCCCCATGCGTGGCGCAGTCCATATGCTTGATTAAGGTCAGGTCCGAAACGGGTGTTCCTTATCTGCGAGTTGAATGTTGAATGGCCGTCATGCGCGATCAAGAAGCGGGTTTGAGCACGAGGCGCGGAGGAAGAGGGGAAGTGGTTTTAACGCCAGAATACTGATAGTGACGTACGGCGCGCGGGCATGAAAGTCCACGCCAATGAAACGATTGGCAAGGCTGGAGGGGACAACCGCACTGTTGTCCGACGCATTCTTTGCGTTCTCGATTAACCCAGTGGTCAAGTTTTCGGTCGGATGCCTTTGCATTAACTTGGCCGAACTCTACTAGGCACAAATTGACGGGCGAAGAGCAATTAGCAAAATGCGTTCGAACGCCAATGAGCGGCAACTCAAGCTTGCCGGCAAGATCGTCGCGGCTTATCTAATCCGCAATGTCGTCTCGATCAACGATTTGCCGCATGTGATTCAGCAAACCCATGCGGCGCTGAGGAGTGCCTCTCGAATATTCCAAGGCAAGGAGGAGCCTGTCGTCGGAAAGCGGCGCCCCGCAGTGCCGATCAGGAAAGCGGTCGCCGAGGACTTCATCATCTGCTTGGAAGATGGCAAAAAGTTCAAGCTGCTGCGGCGGCACCTGATGGCAAATACGGTCTGACGCCGGAACAATACCGCTGCAAATTGGGACTCCCGGCCGATAACCCGATGATCGCCCCGAGCTATTCTCGTCAGCGCTCCCAGCTTGCTGCGTCAAGATGGAGTAGGACGGGGACGAACGTCCCATCCACCGTCCGCACGGGCCCACCCATTTCAGCGATCATGGAACCCGCATGGCCCTTGCAAGAGCTTTTCTGAACTCCTTAGCGCTTCACCCATCGAAACACGGCAGCCGCTCCCGCTACTATTAGAAAGAGACGGACGATATGGTGGAGAACAACGAACGGGACCTCGACGCCAAGCGAGAGAGCGATGACGCTCATCTCGGCGACACCTCCCGGCGAGTAGGCGAGCGCGAGGGAGGCGAACCGGTCTCAACGTTCATCCATTGCAAAGATCAAACCAACCCTCCATAGTTGCGCTCAATGTAAGGGTTGGGTTGTGATGCTTAGACAAACTTACGATCCGAAGGTGACGCGAGAACTCGCGGTAATGAAGGTTACATTCCCTTTGATTGGATTTGTGATCTGCGTCGCCATTCTTGGCCTTT
>NZ_JBOBHU010000045.1:0-12763 GCF_050587665.1 Rhizobium sp. Nf11,1
CGCCAAGCTCAACGATGTCGAACCGCTCGGCTATCTCATCGATGTGCTCACCAAGATCGTCAACGGCAACCCGAACAGTCAGATCGACACTCTTCTACCATGGACCTATCCCTCCGAGCACAACCTGAGCCGTAAAATGAAAGCGTCGCGATAAACCGCTAAGCTTTCGTTTCGCTGTACACGATGATACCAATGAGAAACGAGCTAGGTCTGACTATATTGCTGTTGGAGTTCTAAGGGTTAGATGGCGGGACTGTTTAAATCATTGAAGAGAGTGGTGACTGGAAAGATAATCCGACAATCAGACGTTCAAATTATGAACGGCAGTTGCATTATGTCCTTGCGTATTAAACGCGATAGCAGAAGCGGCGGCGTCTATGTGGTGTTAGCCTCTAAAGCATCGGGCAACTATCAATATTACCCTTTCGATGCAGAAGAGTTCGACAGTTTCGTTGATGCTGCTATCGAGATCAAGAAAGCGTTACGGGCCGATGAATCGGCTGGTATCGGTCAGACCCCAGCCAGCGTCAAACCGTGACCCGGGAACACCGCTTACCCTTGAAAGACTAGGATCGGCCCATCGCGCGCCGTATCGCGGCGAAATCATGCGGCCGACATTGGCCGGCCAAGGCGGTGGTCACATCTATACCACGCCAGCGGCAAAGAGTGCTTTGGCGACAGACTCGAAACATTGCGCAGGAACGGCGTCGCCCAGCTTCGTTGTGCTGATGAGCTGATGCGCAAGCACATGATCATCGACAACATAGACGCGTAGCGCCCGCGCTTCATTCAACAATTCTGAAGCAGCCTCGCCCGCGGCGCGGCAAACCAAGACGGGCACGCCGCTCTCGCCGCGAACGTAACGCATACCAACGAGTATGCCCTTCCCCCTCACCACCAACGTGGCCCGGTGCACGCCAAGGGGAGGGTCGTGCGCGGACTCCTCGCGTAGGCGACGTCGTTCACTCTTCAGCTCCGGCGTGCCTTCCTGTTCCTTGAGCTGGCGCGCCACTTCGCTCTTTGTCATGCGCATTTCTCGCAGAAACAAAGCACGCTGCAACAGCAGATCGATAAGTCCGCCGATCAAAAGCGCAGCGGCGCCAATCGCGCTCAGCAGCTTCACCTGCGTAAAAACGAGACCGATACAGCCGATGCCGCAGATAGGCAAATAGACCATCGTTTTCCACGTTCCGAGAAGGAAGAGGAGAAAGCTCGCGCTCAGGACCATCACTTTGAACTGCGTCTTGCCGGCTTCCACTGCAGAACGTGCAGAGGCCATGCGCTTAAGCCCTTCAAACGGGTCAGTTTTCTCGAGGTTGGGCTTGATCGGCTCCAGTGAGAAGACAAATCCACCATTGGCTATGAGCCCGGCCAAAATCACCGCGGCGACGAGAGTTCCAAGCAGTGGTCCAACCGTCTCGAATGTGAGTTCGATCAGCAGGACCAGTGCCTGCCGGACCGCTAGATTGAAGGGCAGATTCTGCAGATTGTCGACTACTAGTAGCGCTTCCTGGCATTTGTCTTGTACGACGCTCCCTCTCAGCCAAAGGTAGCCGAACCCAGCGCAAGTGGCGACCGCACGGACGAAATCGGAACTGTGCGCAATCTGCCCTTTTTTGCGCGCTTCGTTTAGCTTGTGCGGGGTGGCGGCGTGTGTCTTCTCTTCACTCGTGTCACTCATTTCAGCAGCTTGTCCATCCACTCAAGCGCGCCATTCGCTTGTGTGATCTCCAGGCTGATCCCCTCGATGAGATAGGCAGCGTAGGCAATCATAATAATCGGAAACCCGATATTCTTGATCATTGGTGACAGTTGGCTGGACTTGAACTGCGGCGCAAAGCGCCGCAATATCATCATTGATATGTCAACTAACAGAAGGAAGGACACTACGGGTCCAGAGACCAGCAAGGTCGTGAGCATTGTGTGATCCAGGAGCCTCAATAACTCCATAGCTGCTTGCGCGGTGAACGTGGGGTGAAATCGATATACAGGCCAGATCTGAAAGCTTCCATAGAGAGTACTGACCACACCTTCTAGGCCTCCCGACGCCACGAAGATCGTCAGTGCCGTGATCCCGAGAAAAATTCCCATAGCGGAAGCCTGACTGTTCGTTGTGGGGTCTGACGAAGCTGATGGGCTGCTGATGCCGCGTTGGTTGTCGATAAGCTCACCGGCGGCCTGAAGGCTCCATAACGGGATGCCAAGAAAAATGCCAAGTAGCAAGCCGACAAAGATCTCCTTAACTCCAAGTAGTGTTACTTGAATCAGACGTGTCTCAGGATCCAGCGTCTGCAACCAGTGACTGACGTGTGCAAAACACGGGAGCGTGAAGGCTACAGCCAGGCAGCTGCGGATGAGCCCGCCTATTTGAGCCCGTGTAAATACAGGAAGAATCATCATGAGGCCCATTGCGCGGGCCGCGCCTATGCCGGCTGCGAGGACGAGCTCAATAGCCCCATGGATCAGGGATTGAATTTCGGACGCAATCACGATCTAGGCTGGTAGCTTGGGGTCATTGTGGGAAACTCCGCAAAGATCTGGTCGGCCAACCTTACGAGCGGAGCGCTCAGAACAGGGGCAAACAGGCTGATCACCGCCACAACGATCAAAAGCTTCACGGTAAGTGGCAAGCTTTCATCCTGGATTTGCGTTGCCGCCTGGATGATCCCGACGACCAGGCCAACAATCACTGATGCAATGAGCGGTGGGAGAATCCAGATCATGAAAACCACCAACGACTGGTTCATAAAAGTAACAATGCTGGACTGAGTAATGATCAACCTCCAGGTGTGGCGTAACTCAAAATAAGTCCGTGCATTAATCTCGACCAACCATCAATAGCGACAAATAGAAAGAGCTTGAACGGGACAGATATGACTGTCGGAGATACCATTGACATGCCCATCGCCATCAAGATTGTCGTTACAATAAGATCGATCACGATGAAGGGAAGGTAGAGAAGAAAACCTATTTCGAACGCACGCTTGAGTTCTGATATTAGAAAAGACGGTACCAGAATGGCAAAATCATCCGGGGTGGTTCTGTCGCGCATCTCCCCTGGCCAAATTTTTTCCGTCGAAGATAGGAAAAAGCGGCTCTGCTCTTCGTTTGTGAACTTCTTAAGGTAATCGTGCAGCGGTTCACGCCCTTCTTTGGCGGCATTGACCCAGTCGTCGAACGTTTGGTAGTGGAACTTTGGATCGGCCATCCGATCATAGGTCTGTTCGACTACAGGTGCGCTGATGAAAATTGTTAGGATGAGTGCCGCAGCGTAAAGCACGATGTTCGGTGGGATTGTCTGGGTCCCCAGCGCATTGCGGACCAGGAAGAGAACAACTGAGATTTTTATAAATGCCGTGGTTGTGACGAGCGCTAAAACAAGCAGGCCGATTCCGGCTGTAATCGCGAGAAGCGACAGAATCGCTGGTTGAATCTCAGTCATAGCATGCCAACCTGCCGCGCAGCCTAATGCCCAGTTCATCTCCGATCTGCACGATGTCGCCACGCCCGATACGCCGCCCGTTGGCCAATATGTCGACCGGACCATCGATCGGCCGACCAAGTTCGAAAATATGCCCTTCGCCCGCACTCCTCAATTCGCCTAGAGGCATAGCCCAGCGGCCGCATTCAAAGATAAGCACGATCTCGAGATCATCGAGATCGGCTTCCGAGGGATCCCGCTGTAATTCGGGTTGTGTCGTCATATGCACAGTCTCCAAGGGGGATGATAGTGGGCGGAAGGGCCCCCGCAGGATGAGGTCGTCGCCTTCAATATCTGCACAGGCCCATAGCTGGCCCGCGGATAGCGTGATCTGGCCGTGGCCGAACGGCGATATGTCTGGCAACAGAGCATCACCGATACATGCCTTGCGAAGAACCACTGCCGGAACGGAAAGCGTGCCGATTCTTCCTGCAACTGCAACCGGTAGCTCTGGGAAGTGCTCGCGCGGCTGTCGGGGCAATTGGCCAAGCAGTTCGCCTAAGGCGTGGAATGCAGGCGGGACCAAGCCATCAAGGGGAGAAAACAGGAATAGACGGCCCTTGCCATTGACTGAGCCGAAGGCGATATCAAGTTCCAGACAAGGAGCCTTTGTCAAAGCCTCACGCACCTTCAAGAGCTGCACATCCAGCTGCGTCCGATCCTCTAATCGAGCGACAAGCGGCTCAAGTGCAAGCTCGAGAATGAGTGAAGCAGTTGGGTCGGAAGGGAATGCAAGACCGCTCTGCACCGTCGCGATAAGCGCCTCAACAAGGCCTCGTGACAGCGATAAGACGATCGTTTCAGTTCCCAAGCGCCAAACACAGTCAAGCATCGGAATGGCAGAAGGTTTCTGCTGCCAAATAAGCCCTTGTATCCGCACCGACAGCGGCTTCTCGCTAATCCAGCTCTGAAAGGGGCTGCGGAAAGCGGCAACATCATTGAGCCACGAGACGACCACGTGGGACAGTGTTAGCGCAGGTTCAAATATAGCAGGTCTGACCACTGTGGTTACCAAGGCGACTCAAGGCTGGGGTATAGCGTTTCCAGAGAAGCTCCCATCATCGGGTCTGATCGCGCGACATCTGGGCGAGCAAAACTGCCATATCGAAGCGATATCTCATCGTCGCCCTCTATCTCGCCTGCCGCCTCGGACTGTGTTTCGACGGCGCGCCTGACTTCGTCCTCGATTTGTTGCCATTTGTGGCTTGCGGCCGAACGTCTGACCCACACGGTTCTCATCTTAGATAACACTGCCTCGGCCTCTTTTTGAGCGATGTGCGCATCGTCGAGCATCTGACGTTTCGAAGAGACCTCAGCGGCAAGCCGCTCAATTTGAAGGTGGTGATGGTCGAGTGCTGCGCTAGACCATTTGTCAAGGGACATCAGCTCCTCGTAGAGCGCCGCTTCGGCCCGTGCAAAATGTTGCTGTGCGTTTGCAAGCTCCTGGGAGGCATTCTGCAAGGCTAAGGTGGCCATATCGTGTTGGGCTTGCTTCTCGGACAGCTCTCTAAAGGCACTACGCTCTTGCATATCCTTAAGAAGCCGCAACCTCGAAGTGTGAACACGAGTCACGCGGTCAGACGCGACATCCATGCGACCGTTTCCTTAAAATCCGACGCCTCGCCTTCGCTCTGACACAAAAATTCCCTCAGGTCGCCAATCGAAGCGACAGCTCGGTCAGTTAACGGATCGCCGCCCTGCTTGTACTCGCCGACTTTGATCAAAAACTCGGACTCGGCATAGCGCGAGAGGAGATCACGGAAAAAAGATGCTGCCTTGCGATGTGTCCCAGAAACGACCGCATCCATGACTCGGCTGCGACTCTGCAGCACATCAATAGCTGGGAAATGCGACCGCGCAGCGATAGCGCGTGAGAGGACGACATGGCCATCGAGAATGCCCCGCGATTCCTCCGCGATTGGATCGCCTGTGCCATCACCTTCGACAAGCACAGTATAAAAGGCCGTGATTGAGCCGTGCTCACCCATACCGGCACGTTCAAGGAGACCTGGCAGCATGGCAAACACGGAGGGAGGAAAGCCCCTCCGGGTCGGTGGCTCGCCCGCAGCAAGGCCAATTTCGCGCATGGCGCGGCAGAAGCGCGTCAGCGAGTCCAACATGAGGGCGACGCGTAGCCCTTGTTCGCGAAAGTACTCCGCGAGCGCGGTCGCCATAGGAGCACATTGCGCCCTCTCCACTGCCGAGCGGTCGGAGGTTTCAACCACAACGACCGTACGACGGAGGCCCGCCTCTCCAAGATGACGCTCGATGAACTCACGAACTTCACGTCCACGCTCGCCTATGAGCGCGACTACGAAAACGTCGGCGGCGGCACCTTTTACGATCTGCGACAATAACGTCGATTTGCCACAGCCAGGCTCGCCATAAATCCCTATTCGCTGGCCCTCGCCGCATGTGAGGAGACCATCCAGAACACGAACCCCGAGCGGGAATGGGAGCTCAACCATGCGCCTGTTCATTGGGTTGGGCGCCCTGCCGTGCAGCGGTCGAGTTTCGAAGGTTTTGATTTCACCCTTGCCGTCAAGTGGGCGGCAACGGCTGTCAATCACACGGCCAAGCAAATCGGGCCCGACTGGCACTTCACGCATGCGTCCAGTGGACACGACTTCTGAGCGGCTGGACAGGCCTACCAGGTCACCGATCGGCGTGAGCAACACGCCATTGTCCGAAAAGCCGATCACCTCGGCTTCGAGCGACAGGCCGGTTCGCGTATCGTGCAGAAGACAAAGTTCCCCAATCCGAGTGTCTGGCAAGACGGCATGGACCAGTGTACCGATAGCCCGCGTGATCCGGCCGCGCACGACACGCGTGTCGATCTGCTTTGCTGTGGACCTCAAAGATGAGATCGCAGAAACGAGACTCCGCTTGCCGGCGAGATTTTTATGCTGTGATAGCGGCGTGATTACAGTTCTCCTTCTTCAGAATACGGCCTGAAGCCGAGGCGTAGCGCGCGCATCTGTGCATCAAGTCCAAGATCTACATTGCCGTACTCGCTCCACAGCACGCATTGTTGGGGCGATAAAGTCGGATCTGGATCGATCCGCACCCTCGGCCGACCTTCCCGCCCATCGCAACGCGCAAATTCGCGCGCGAGCATATCGACTTGCGCGGGACACACGTGGAGGCAAACTTCCACGCCGGTATATTTGCGCTCAATCTCGTGGCGAACAGCTTTCACCAACAGCTCGCCCGGATCGAAAGCGCCCAGAAGATCGTTTAGTATCTCTATCACCAGCTGCGGCAATTCCTGCTCGAGGACCGCCTTTCGTCGCGCCACATCGGAGGCTGCCTGCGCAATTATCCTAGCCATTTCCTCGGCCCCTGCATTCAAGCCCTCGGCATGGCCGAGCGCCCGCTCACGCTCGTAGGCCTCGCGTGCCCAGCTCCGAACCCGCTGTTGATACCGTTGTGCTGCGTCACGCGCTTTTGCGGCGATATGCCAGATTTCAAGCTCACTCGCCGGGATCAGTGGCCCAACCGGGCGCATTTGCGGCGCGACGAGCTTGGCGGAATAATCTCCCGTCATTTCGTCGGGTGCTCCGTATCAAGATGGGCGAGGACAAGCGCAAACAATTGCCCGGAGGCTTTACTGTGTTCGGGCAAAGGATTCTCCGCAGCGGTCCCGACCGGCAATCGAAGAAGCACACAGCTACGCTCAAGCGCGGAACTGTCATTGAGCCAAGCTCCAAGGCAGGCATGTCCATCGTGTTCGATTTGCTGCGCGAGCCTGTTCGGATCAGCGATCAAGCTGGTTGCGATCGCCTGCGCCAGATGCCGAATTCCGAACGCGTGGGCATCAGCGCCGATATGGTCAATAAGCGCAGTCAGGTGGGGCTTTGAGACAAGCTTCAACAGCGAACGGGCATGCCAAATACTGCCGGCAAGGATAGCAGTCCGACGCGGATCATGTCCGCGGAGCAGATCTGGCCCAAGGCCGGTTCCGTCCGAATGCAATTCATTATCAAACAGCAACTCCGCCAGTCTTGGCTGCAGCCTGGGACGCTTCTGCAACTGTTCCAACGTCGCAGCGGACAACGCCGGGTCAAGACGAGCGGCAAGACGAGTCGGGTGAGCCATAGCAGCAAGGTCGTTTAGCCACATGGAATTCAGTTGGAGGGACCGATGGAGTCCGGCAGCCTGTATCGGTATCGACATTGGGATTATTACCTATGCGCTGATCTTTTTGCGAATGGCCTCGACAGCGGAAGCCCCGGAGGAACCTTCGACCTTGGATAGTTGGCCCGATGATTGCTTGGGCCGACGCATTAGACCACCGACTAATTGATAGCACGCCGCTGCGAATGCAGCTGCGGCAACACCCATCACGATTGGCAGAAGTGGCGGTGGAAAAGAGCTGGATGTTTGGGCTGAAACAGTCGCCGGAGCGCGCCGGTAGTCAGGTCCGGACGGTTCCACTGGCACCAAAACCACCTCCACCTTTTCGTAGGACAGGCCCTCGATGCTGTCGGCGACCAACAACTTTATCTTCGGCAGGAGAACTGGGAGATTCGATTTGGCGTCGTGCCGTATAAAGACCGAGGACGAGGATGGCGTGCCATCCGAACCTAACAGATCGTTATTCGGCAGAACGACATGAACACGTACTGACAAGACGCCGTCGATGTCGCTGATAGTACGCGACAACTCTTCGCTTAGGGCATAGATGTAACGAGCACGCTCCTCGGTCGGCGAGGCGATCAGGCCTGATCCGCTGAAAATATCCCCGAGGTTTTTGAACGACTGGCGGGGTAGCCCCTTGGCATTCAAGAGGTTGATTGACAACGCAAGCAGCTTTTCGTCGACCTGGATCGTGCTGGTCCCATCCTTCGCGGCAACCCGGACCGCATCAACCCCGTTGTCGATTAGAAGCGAGAGCATCTCATTCGCCTCGCGCTCCTGCAGTTGCGTATACAGATCGGTCTTGCAACCACTCAAGGCGAAGAGAAGTGGCAGAACGACCAAACGAAGCGAACGAAGACCCGACAGGCGGCTATGCCGGATTTCGCCAAGTGCTGAGCCAATCATACGAGCGGTTCATCCTTGTTTTATTAGCGTGTTCACAGATGAGGTGATGCCGCTGACACCTTTAGAAATTAGAGAAACTGTGGTGACGCCACTGTAGAGATCCCGTAGATTAGAGATCGTCGACCCGAAATCGGGTCCCGCCGATCTTGCCGGCGTCTCACCTTCGACAGGGAGCCTCTGTGCCGCCCGGAGTGGAGCGCTTTTTGCAAGACCTACCTGATGGTCAAGCGCGGCAGAACCAACCGTCTGCTCGCGGTACATCGAAGAAAGAGTTTGGAGCACGCGGTCGCCGGGCGAGCTTGGCTGTGGAGTTGCGCGCTGGACATCCAACTGCGGAGGAACTGGCGCCGCCGTAGCTGGCGACAATCCGGTATCATTTTTCGTAGAGGCGGCCGCCTGCGCTAGCGCGCGCTCAAATTGAGCCTGCTCTCCCAACGAGGGGGAAGCAACCTTGGGAACAAAGTCAATCAGACTGGCAGAGATTGAGTTAACAGGCAGCATAATGCAACGACTCGATTGTTTGCGTCTCGCGTGGATTGCGTTTAGCCGGCGATCACCAGCTGTTGCGCCTGTACCTAGAGAGGTGAGCTGACTATAAGCTGACGAGAGCGCGTCATTATCTAAAAACTCAACTTAGCGATTTTTGTACTTGTGAGAGTTTCGGCCGTTCGATTATCACGACGAGATGTCCACATCGTTCATTCTATCCACGATCCTGCACAATTTGACGAGAGTTCTCTGCGTCGGGATTCTTCTCTCGGCCGGAATAAATACAGCCGTCGGCGCCCCTCTATCGCTCCCCTCTACACCCTATAGGTATACGGTGTTGGACCAGGATCTCGCTGCTGCGCTGCAGCAATTCGGAAATAACCTAAATATCAGGGTCAGTATCAGCGCCGAGGTGAGGGGACGGATTCGCGGACGTATGCCCGATTTGCCACCGCGGGAGTTCCTCGATCGCTTGAGTAAGCTGTACGATCTACAATGGTACTATGATGGGCTTGTACTCTATGTATCTGCCGCCAAAGAAGCGCATTCTAAGATGTTTGTATTGACCCCGATTCGCTTCGATGCGTTCAAGGCGGCCCTCGATGAGCTCGGCATCTTAGATGACCGCTTTGTCGTGAAATCCGCGGCGGGAAGTGACCTCGTTTTGGTTTCTGGTCCACCGCGCTTCCTCGCGCTCGTGGAGGAGACGTTCAACGGCCTTCTTGCGGAGGCGCAAGCGCAGCCTAATGTCGCGCCGGCACCGAGTGAGGAACCCTTGCTGTTGTTGTTTCGGGGCTCCTCGACCATGGTCGTGCGCGGTGGACGACCCGAAGCGGCATATTCTTCTGACGTGCCGCAACAGGATGGTGTTGCTGCCGAGAAGCCTCAGCTGAACCGGAAATGACATCGATGGATATGCCCCGGTTTCTGGAAAAAACGTAAATCAACAGCAGTCCTAAGTGAATTCGCATTGGTTCGTCAGGTTCTCGAAAGCTGACCCGCTCATGATCCAATTCAGGATCTCCAACAATCACTGGCCATTGAGTGCCAGAATGAACCTGAGAGCCCTAATCTGGCGGGGCAACTAAGCACGGCGCGGCGAAAATGCAGCGACCTCTTCAATGCCCGGTTTTGCCAACGTTCGTGAACTAATCTTGCATCTCCCAGGGGATTGCAATCTCGTCCGAGGAGCCACAATGTCAAACAATATCGCCAAGGTTTTTTCGCAGTCCGCACGGGGTTGGTATGGTTCAGTACCCGCGCTCGGTAAGACTCAGCAGAACTTCGAAGCGATGCTTTCCATTTGCCGGCCTGAAGACAGGACCGGTCAGTTCGCGCTCCGGAGCCTCGCATTGCCTTTGGAACGGTTGTGCCAGCATGCGTCGGAATCGCTGTCGCCGACAGCCGGGTCGTCGCTGGAGGAATTGACGCGGCACCCATTGGACCTGCTGCCGCCACATATGAAGGCGGCACTAGAATCAATGGGTCAGCGCCCGGAAACTTCACCGATCGAATCTCCTTCAGTCGCAACGACGCCCGTAAAAAGCGAGAGAATCAAGTGGAACGGCGGGACGCTCACCTCAGTCGAGTTACAGATTGTAGCAGTGCTAAACCGTCATAAGGACCAATGTCCGCTCAAGTGGGAATCGCTGGGAGACAAAGCGAATGATCCCTCAACGCCGCCAGATCTGAAAGCGGCTATCGAGGGATTGCAGCAGGATCCAGAGCTCTTTTATGCTATCGGCTCGCAGGGTGATGGCCGCTGCGGCGGCAGATTTACAGCTCAAGACTTGTCGGCATTCTGTAGCCACCATTCCCAAATCACTGCATTTCTGGAGATTCAGGCGCAAAGCTATACGCAGAATTACATTTCATCCGACAGCACTGGGAATCCCGATCCGTCGGCCATGACACGGAACGATGCGTTACGCGAGCTTTACCGGTACTCCGAAAACCTGCCGAAGAACCTCAGTGTTGCTGAGTTTAAGCGGATCGTCGAAGGCGAAGCGAAAACGGGCAAATGTCCGCCTCAGGTCATTGCGGCGGCTCAGTACTTCGTCGAGCGCCCGGGCGAATGGAAGCAGTTATACGGTGGTGCGATAGACCAGGTGCACAAAGAGGACTTTCTGCAGGTTGCTTCATCGGCAATGAGTCTCACGCAAACCGAGCTCGACACAATTGAATCGATAAAAGGCAATCAGGACGCCTTCTTTGGAAGTGGTGATCTCACTCGTGACAAGCTCGCGAGCATGGCAGAGGATAAGCACTGTGATCCGAAAGTGCAGAAAGCAGCCTCGCAACTACTCTCAGATCCTCTATTATTTGGTCTGCTAAACAATACGATTACGGGCTATAAGACCCATAATTCGTTCTTCGACTTCGGCGGCGGACACACGGTGGATTCCGGTGACATCAGCAAAAAGGACTTTGCACATTTTTGCGACAGCATGTCGTCAGCGAACCGCACCGTTCAGCAGCGGAAGGCTCATGCTCCCCAAACCGCTGCACAACAGGACGCCGTCTCAGATATGATGATGGGTCGGACGGACCAGCCTAATGCCAAAACGCCCAAGAAAAACGGAGGAGCCTTTATCCACGCAGTCGGCGATGTGCTCAAGGTGGCCTCGCCGGTGCTCGATTGGGCTGCGACCGCGGTGGGTTTGTTGAGCTTCGTTCCTGTCTTAGGCCAAGTGGCCGACGCGGCTTCAATGGCTCTTGCGTGCGAAGCGCAAGCGGCAAATCTTCTCCGTACAGCCATTACCGGAGGCAATATGAAGCAGGCGCTGCAACAAGCTGGCATCAGTATTGGAGCGCAGGCGCTCAGCCTGATCGCAGGCCCCGAGGTCAAGCTGGCAATTCGCAATGGGCTCGTAAAGAAGGCACTGGAAGAGGCGGCCACGGCCGGGATCAATCTGCCGATAACGATGGCGCAAACCTACGCAGAAGATTATCTAAACAACCTGCAAGAACGGCTTGCAGCCTGAGTTGTGTAAGCCGCGGAGGTTGCCAGCCAAGGGGGTCTGGGGCTGACATTGCGGGCGTGTTAGGTGCCAATGCCGGTCACCGCGCTAGAGTACCTCCAGGTCATGTTCACCGTAGACGACCTTAACGAGACGCTTGAAAGGCCCGCAGACGGGGCGCGAAGCTTGTAGGCTCCGTGGGGCTGGTGGCCTTCTCATCGGGCTCGCCCAGGAACTCGGTAAGCGACAAGGAGACCCCGTCTATCAGCATCGGGGTTGGGTACGGTATGGCGGAGAGACGATTTCACAGACTGCGAGCATCTATGTCTGCGCCTATAGCTAGTCCTAGAATGATCCATATGATTGAGGCTGTGCCGGAACGCCTTGAGGGTTCACCTTGTCAGTTGCGGCGTTTTTGGTCGGACGAGTTCAAGGCTTTTGCGGTCGAGGAGGCGTCCACGCCGGGAGCGAACATTTGGGCGGTTGCTCGACGGATCGGTATTCTGACTTCGCAGGTCTTTCGATGGAGACGGGAGCTTGGTGGAGATGTGAGCAAAGCTCTGGTCTGGTGAAAGAACAGCAGCCGAAATCTGCGGCAATTAAGGAACGCGTTGTCGGGTCGTCATTGGCGGCCGTCGTGCGTGCCGGTGCGGACGTCGACGAGGCGCACCTGCAGCGGGTGATGCGCACGGTGCGGTCGGCATGATCCCGTCTGGCGCAGCCGGTCTGCCTCTTCATGACTGGCTTAGATCTCTTGACCTGAGACCCATCGTCCCTCCAATTTTCA
>NZ_JBOBHU010000046.1:0-12598 GCF_050587665.1 Rhizobium sp. Nf11,1
TCAGCTGATCGAGTGTCACCATCTCGAGCGCCGTCTGTTCAGCAGCAGGTTTCTTCAACATGTCCCAATGAATCACAAACCCCTGCACCAAGCCAGGGGTTTGTCAGCAGTCTGACCCCGCGAGGTGATCGCGGGGTTTCGCATTTCCAGAAAGGCGAAATGCCGATCAGCTCTTGGCCTTTGCCGGCACCGGCGTTACCGCTGCTGTGGTCTTGCCGCCGGGCGCGTAGCCGCCGCCGACCGCAATGTTCAGCGAGACGTAGTCCTTGGCCATCTGCTGGACGGCCTGGGCAAGGCTTGCCTGGGCAAGCGAGACCTGGCGCTGTGCATCGAGAACGTCGAGCAGCGAGGAGGCGCCGTCCTTGTAGGACGCGGTCGACAGTTCGAGCGTTTCCTGCGTGGTCTTTACCTGAGCCTGTAGGGCTGCGACCGTGCGGGCGTCACGGCGGACAGCGGCGAGTGCGTTCTCGACCTGTTCGACCGCGGTCAGCACCGTCGACTTCCAGTTGAGGTAGGCGGTCGCGGCAGTGGACTGCGCCGACTTGACGTTGGCGCGCAGACGGCCACCATCGAAGATCGGCAGGTTGAGGGTCGGGCCGAAGGACCAGGGGGTCAGGTCGCCATGGATGCCGCGCTGGTTGATGTAGGACGGCGAGATCGAGCCGCTGAGCGAAATGCTCGGATAGAGCTGCGCCTCGGCAACACCGATATTGGCCGTTGCGGCGGCGAGATCACGCTCGGCGACGCGAATGTCGGGACGGTTGCGGATCAGGTCCGCCGGGATGCCCGAATTGATGCCGCCACGGAAGACCGGCTGACCGCGACCCTTCAGCAGCTCGTCGACGAGGGCCGAGGCCGGCAGGCCAAGCAGCGTGGCGATGTGATGGGCGGATATACGGATGTTGGTTTCGAGGCCGGGAATTTCGGCGAGCGTCGACTGTACGAGGCCTTCGGCCTGAACGACGTCGAGACGCGAGGCGGCGCCGGCTTCAAGCTGGAACTTGGTCAGCTCGTAGGTTTCCTGACGGGACTTCAGGTTGGCTCTCGAAAGCGCCAGGCGTTGCTGATAGTAGCGAACATCGATGTAGCTGGAGACAAGATCCTGCACGAGAGTCAGCTTGGCGACGTCGGCGGATGCGTATGCCGAATCGAGCGAAGCGAGCGCACTTTCGGTGCTGCGCTTGTAGAGGCCGAAGAGATCGAGCAGCCAGGTCAGCTGGACTTCGCCGGCACTGGTGTTGCGTGTGTCGAACTGCGAGCGCAGCTCGCCCTTCTGACCGCTGACCGTGTGCGAAGCGCCGACATTCAGGTTCGGCAGGGCGCCTGCGCCGGCGGTGGTGACGTTTGCAGAGGCCGCATTAATGCGTTCGATTGCCTGCTGGACCGTTAGATTCTGCTCGAGCCCGGCCTGGACATAACCATTCAATTTGGGATCGTTGAAGGCCGTCCACCAGGCTGCGGTAGCAACGTCACCGACACTTTTCGTGCCGCCTTCTCCGAATTTGGCGGGCAACGGCATTTCAGGAGGAGCATGATCCGGGCCAACAACGCAGCCCGACAGTAATAACAATAATGCCGGTGTGGCAAAACGAAGAGATACCATTCATTTCATCCTGTACTCGAGCAAGTCAATTCTTGTCCGAAGCTTCATGCTTCACTATCGCAGCCGCGCCTCGTCCTACCACAAACACACACACCGAAGCAGTCGGGCGCAATGTAGCAATCGGAACAGCATTATCACAGTGCATTTATATCACACTCCTGCCGCATTTTTGTCGCGTGTGGCAAAGATGCGTCGAATGACGACGTAGAAGGACGGCACGAAGAAAATTCCGAGCATCGTTGCCGACAGCATGCCGCCGAGAACGCCGAGGCCGATAGCGTTCTGCGCCGCAGAGCCCGCGCCCGTAGCGATCGCCAGAGGCACGACGCCGAGGATAAAGGCAAGCGATGTCATAATGATCGGCCGCAGGCGCAGCCGCGCCGCCTCCAGTGTCGCCTCGAAAAGGCCCATGCCGCTTTCCATGCGATCCTTGGCGAATTCGACGATCAGGATCGCGTTCTTCGCCGCCAGGCCGATCGTGGTGAGCAATCCGACCTTGAAATAAACATCGTTAGCCTGGCCGAAGAGTGTTGCCGCCGCCAGGGCGCCGAGAACGCCGACCGGCACTGCCATGATCACCGAGAAAGGAATCGACCAGCTTTCGTAAAGTGCTGCCAAGCAGAGGAAGACGACGAGTACCGAGATCGCATAGAGCATCGGCGCCTGTGAGCCGGAAAGGCGCTCCTGATAGGAAATGCCCTGCCAGGCCACCGTGTAACCGCCGCCGAGTTGCTCGGTCAGCTCTTCCATTTCGTTCATGGCATCGCCGGAGGACACGCCGGGCGCGGCGGCACCATCGAGCGGAATCGCGCTGACGGCGTTGAAGCGGGCAAGCGAAGGTGCGCCCTTCACCCATTCGGTTTTGGTAAAGGCGGAGAAGGGCACCATCTCGCCGGCCGTGTTGCGGGCATACCAGTGATTAAGATCGTCCGGCTGCATGCGGAACGGCGCGTCGCCCTGGACATAGACCGGCTTGATCTCGCCGTTCAGCGTGAAGTCGTTGACATCGCGGCCGGTGAAGATGATCGACAGCATCGAATTGACCGAGGCGATGTCGACGCCCATGGCGCCGATCTTTTCCTGATCGAGCACGATGCGCATCTGCGGCTCGACTTCCTTGTTGCTGCTGCGCAGCGCCACGATCTTACCCGAGCTGTTGCCCATCTGGATCAGCCGCTTGGAAGCAGCCGTCAGAGCGTCGTTGCCGTGGCCGCCGGTATCGACAAGATACATGGAAAAGCCGCTCGACACGCCGAGGCCCTGAATCGCCGGCGGCAGGAGCGCGAAGACCTGTGCCTCGCGCATCGCAAAGAAGCTGCGCAGCGCCCGGTTGACAACCGACTGGGCGCTCAGATTTGGATCAGTGCGCAGCGAAAAATCCTTGAGCTTGGTGAAAACGATGGCGCTGTTTTGGCCGGAGCCGTTGAAGCCAAAGCCGAGTGCGCCGAAGACGGATTCGACGGCATCCTTCTCATTCTCGCGATAATAGTTTTCCACCTTCTCGACGACGGCCTGAGTCTGCTGCGTCGTCGAGCCCGGCGGCGTGGTGACGATAGTCAGCAGCACGCCCTGATCTTCCTGCGGCAGGAAAGAACTCGGCAGCCGGGTGAAGAGGAAGGCGCAGCCGGCGCCGACGAGAAGGAAGACCAGCATGACGCGGATCGGGCGCTTCAAGAGATAGCCGATAGTCCTGACATAGCCGTTGGTCGAGCGCGTGAAGTTGCGGTTGAACCAATCGCCGACGCGGTGTTTCCGGTGTTCGCTGACCGGCTTCAGCATCGTGGCGCAGAGCGCCGGTGTCAGCACGATGGCGACGAGCGCCGACAGCAGCATGGCCGAGACGATGGTGATGGAAAACTGGCGATAGATGATGCCGGTCGAGCCGCCGAAGAAGGCCATCGGAATGAAGACGGCGGTTAGCACGAGCGCAATGCCGACGATGGCGCCGGTGATCTCGCCCATCGATTTCTCCGTCGCTTCGAGCGGCGAAAGCTTCTCTTCGGACATGATGCGTTCGACGTTTTCGACGACGACGATCGCATCGTCGACCAAAAGCCCGATGGCCAAAACCATGGCGAACATCGTCAAAGTATTGATCGAATAGCCGGTGGCCGCCAGCACCCCGAAGGTGCCCAGCAATACCACGGGAACGGCGATAGTCGGGATCAGCGTTGCCCGAAGATTCTGCAGGAAGACGAGCAGCACCACGAAGACGAGCACGATTGCCTCGATCAGCGTATGCACGACCTTCTCGATCGACAGTTCCACGAAGGGCGTCGTGTCGTAGGGATAGGTAATCTTCACGCCTTCCGGCAGAGTGCGGCCGATGACATCGAGTGCGGATCGAACGCGTGCGGCCGTATCGATGGCGTTGGCGCCGATCGCGAGGTTGACGGCAAAACCGCTCGAAGGCAGGCCGTTGTAACGCGAACTGCCGCCGTAGCTCTCCTGACCGATCTCGATGCGCGAGACATCGCTCAGGCGCACGGTCGCGCCGTCCTTTTCGACCTTCAGGATGATGTGCTCGAAGTCGGCGACGGTGGTGAGCTGGCTTTGCGCAGTGATGGTGACGTTGAGCTGCTGACCTGACATCGTCGGCTGGGCGCCGAGCGAACCGACGGAAACCTGAGTGTTCTGCGCCTGGATCGCCGCCGTGACGTCGCTCGGCGTCAGCTGATATTTCACTAGCTTGAAGGGATCGAGCCAGATGCGCATGGCGTATCCGGAACCGAAGACGTTGATGCTGCCGACGCCTTCCAGCCGCTGGATCTGATCCTCGATGGAGGTCGACATGATGTTGCCGAGATCGACCGAATTGCGCTTGCCGTCAGTTGAAACGAGTGAGCCGACGAGGAGGATGCTCGAGGTCGAGCGCGTCACGCTGATGCCGGCATCGATAACATCGCCCGGAAGCTGCGACTGAACCAGCTGCAGCTTGTTCTGCACCTGCACTTGGGCGATGTCGGGATCGATGCTGGTTCCGAAAGTGAGCTGGATGCTGGCCGATCCGGTCGACGAAGTCGAAGTCATATAGGTGAGATCGTCGAGGCCGGTCATGCCGTCTTCAATGATCGTCGTTACCGATTTTTCGACGGTCTCGGCGCTGGCGCCGCGATAGGTGGCGTTGATGCGAACCGTCGTCGGGGCGATGTCGGGATATTGCGAAATCGACAGGGTGAAGATCGCCAGAAGGCCGGCGAGCATGATGGTGATCGCAATGACCCAGGCGAAAATCGGACGTCGGATGAAAAACTTGGCCATCGATTGTTCCTGTGCGGCTGAGACGGTGACGATGCGGGCTCGGAGCGATTACTTCGCTGCGGGCTTCTCAGCGTCACCGGCCGCAGGCTGCTCGGCAGCCACGACCACGCCATTGTCGTTGATCTTCATCGGAACCGGCTTCACCGGCATGCCTGCCGTGACCGACTGGAGGCCGGTGACGATCAGCTGATCGCCGTCTTTGATGCCTTCGGTCACCAGCCAGGAATTGTTGGAGGGCGAGCTGTTCTCAAAGGCGCGGGTTTCGACCTTGCCGTCGGCGGAAACGAATTGCGCCGTCAGCCGGCCGTTGGCGTCGCGGCTCGTTGCCAGCTGCGGCAGCGCATAACCGGTTTCGGCGCCGAGCTCGACCGTGGCGCGGACATACATGCCGGGCAGCACGATACGATCGGGATTGGGGAAAAGCACACGAATGATGAAGGTGCCTGTGGTTTCGCTGACCACCTGCTTCGACATGTCGAGCTTGCCCTGCTGACTATATTCCTTGCCGTCTTCGAGGATCAGGTGGAAGGCGACATTCTCCGCGCCCTTGATATCGCCGGCGGCCATCGCATCGCGCAGCCTCAGCAGATTGGTGCTCGACTCGGTGAGCGAGATGTAGATCGGATCGAGCTGCCGGATCGTCGTCAGCGCCGTCGTCTGGTTGGCCGAGACGACATTGCCGATATTGTAGGCGGTCTGGTCGATGACGCCGTCGAAGGGTGCGACGATCTTCGTATGGTCGAGGTCGATCTGTGCCGCGGAAAGGGCAGCCTTTGCCGACTCGACCTCCGCCTTCGCCTGGAGAAGCGTCGTTCTGGCCGTCTCATATTCGATCTGGGTGGCGCCGCTGCCGACGAGGCGCTGGTAGCGTTCGAGATTGCTTTCAGCGCTCGGCACGCTCGCCTCGGCTTTGGAGATGGCGGCCTTGGCCTGCTCGACGGCGGCGATATAGGGCGCATCCTCGATCTGATAAAGAAGGTCGCCCTTCTTGATCTCTCCGCCTTCCTTAAAGGCGATTTCGCGGATGATGCCGCTCACCTGCGGCCGGATATCGGCCGTCTGGAAGGCTTCGGCGCGGCCAGGAAGAATTGTCGTGATTGGGAAACTCGCCTTCGCCATGGCGATCACCCCGACGGGGGTTGCCTGCTGCGCGGCCGCGCCGGCATTGCCCGCGGGCTTGCCGGCGTTGTCGCTGCAGGCGCCAAGCAATGCGCCGGCCATCAGGGCCGAGGAGATGAGAACGGCACGCCGAATCATTCTAATTCCTTCATGCGGTGGCAATCGCCGTCGATCCACGGGCTCGGCCGGGCCGAGGCAGGCTTATTTAAGCGTCAGGATGAACTTGGCCTCAAATGCCATAATCCCGGGTCTAACAAAAGCTTTACGAAGTGACGTAATTCAGCAACCGTCACTTAGCAAGCGCTATTTTGCAGTGCGGCATCGACAAAGCCGACGATTTCCTCGGCACGATGCACCAGTGTCTCAGTGTCGTCGCGAACGATGAGGACAGGGTGCAACACGCAGGCCAGCACATCGGCGACGGTCTGTGCGGCACGCTGAGGGTCGCGGCAGTGATAACGTCCTTCCACCATGCCTTTGCGGATGATCTCGCCGAGTTTCTCCTCGATACGGGCGCGATAGCGATTGCCGGCTTCGAGTTTGGCTTCGATGGTCGAGAGCACCATTTCGAAGATGTAAGGGTTCTTCTGGATATCCTGCAGATGACCCTCCAGCAGGCGCAGGACGAAGCGGAGCAGTTGCTCTTTTGCGGGCATGTTCTGGTCGAGGGGGACAAAACGCTCGGCGGCATTGTCGAGATGGCGCCCGGCGATGGCATCGACCAGCGCCACCTTGGAACGGAAATGCTTGAAGACATTGGCGGGCGACATGCGCAGCGCAGCTGATATATCGGCGATCGACACTGCGGCGAAGCCACGTTCGCGAAACAGCATCTCCGCCATCGAGAGGATGTCCTGTCGCGTTTCCTCGGCCTTGCGTCTCGGCCTTCTTGCCATCCGTCCCCCGCCGGGCCGCGCCCGGTACTCCTTTTTTGCCGATGCTAGCGCTATTCAGCGAAAACTGCCAAGCCGATGCAAGGCCCGGCGGCTTTCGCACGTCGCCTTTTCAAGGGAAATAGGGGGCGAGGTTGCTGCGGACACGGGCAAGCGGCGTCTCACCGCTATTGTCGGGAACAAAGCGCTCGCCGGTTATCGCCTCGTAGGCTCTGATATAGACGGCCGAGGTCTGCTCGATCAGTCCGGCGGGGATTTCTGGAATCTCATCCTTATAAGGATCGCAGCGCTCCGCCACCCACGCACGGACGAAATCCTTGTCGAAACTATCCGGGCGCTTGCCAGCGGCAAAACTTGCCGGATAGGTTTCAGCAAGCCAGTAGCGGCTGCTGTCCGGCGTGTGGATCTCGTCGGCGAGGATAATATTGCCGTCGCCATCGGTGCCGAATTCATATTTGGTATCAACGAGGATCAGGCCTTGCCTCGCGGCCATTTCCTGGCCGCGGGCAAAGAGCGCGAGTGCATATTTCGACAAGGTTTCCCACTGCTGGCTGGTCAGAAGGCCTCGCGTGACGATTTCAGCAGGCGTCAGCGGCTCGTCATGGCCTCCGTCGAATTCCTTGCTCGTCGGCGTGATGACGGGTTCCGGCAGAATCTGATTGTCGCGCATGCCGTCCGGCAGACGCATGCCGTACATTTCCCGCTCACCCTTCTTATAGAGGGTCAGGATCGAGGTGCCGGTGGTGCCGGCGAGATAACCGCGCACGACGATTTCAACCGGCAGGATGTCGAGCCGCCTGCCGATGACCACATTTGGATCGGGATAGTCGAGCACGTGGTTCGGGCAAATGTCCCTCGTCGCCTCGAACCAGTAACGCGCCGTCTGCGTCAGCACCTGACCCTTATACGGAATACAGGTGAGAATGCGGTCGAAAGCGCTCAGCCGATCTGTGCTGATGATGATGCGGCGTCCGTCGGGAAGGTCGTAATTCTCGCGCACCTTGCCGCGATAGTAGTTCGGCAGTTCCGGGAAATGGGCTTCGGAGAGGATTCGCACGGCGCTCGACTGTCCTTGTATTTGGCTGATGGCTTCCTGCTCTAGTTTCATTACCGGCGAAGTCAAGCCAAGCGGAAGTATCGCATCACAGCCAGAACAGAGCCAGAAGAAACAGAGCGAGGCCGTAAGTTGCGACGGCAAGCGGCCAGCCGGCCCGCAGGAAGTCGCTGAAGCGGTAACCGCCGACGCCCATCGCCAGCGTATTGTTGTGATGGCCGAAGGGCGTCAGAAAATCGAGCGAGGCCCCGACGGCAACCGCGATCAGATAGGCGTCGGGTGGGTGCCGCCCGATCCTCGCAAATTCGAGTGCGATCGGGGCGAGCACGATTGCGACCGTCGCGTTGTTGACGAAGGGCGTCAGCGCCATTGCGAGGAAGAGGATGAGGGCGATGCCGGAAAGCGCATGGTTAACCGGCACGATGAGGCTCAGCCAGCCGGCAATCGCTTCGGCCGCTCCGGTGCTGGCCACTGCCTGGCCGATCGGAATCATCGCCGCGAGCATGATGATGATCGGCCAGTTGAGGTCGGCCATCGCCTGGCGGATATTGAGATGATTGAGCAAAGCGAGGACGAGGACGACACCCGCAAAAGCGACCTCGGGATGCAGGCCCGCCGCCGACGCGGCGACGCCGCAGGCAAACAATGCGAAAGGCCGCCAGGAGAGGAGGGGCGGTTCAGCTGAAGCTGTCGGAGCAAGCGGCAGGCACTCGCTTTCCTCCAGCGCTTCGGCAATTGCCGTACGCGGCCCTTCCAGCGTCAATATATCGCCGATCGACAGTTGCAGATCGAGAAAGCGGCCTTCGATGCGCGGTGTGCGCATGGAAAGAGCAGTGACTGCGACGCCCCGATTGTGAAAGACTTCGAGTGAACTGACGCGCGAACCCACCAGCGTGCTTTCGGGCATGACGACGGTTTCGACCCGGGTGAAATTTGGCGGCCGAATATTCAGATGGGCATCTACCACCAGGGCCTGTGTGGCGGCAAGGCCGGCAAAGATGTCATCGGCGCCTTCGGCAAGCAGCACGTCGCCCGCGCTGATCATCGACTGGTCGAGCGGGCCAAACACGAAGTTGCCGTCACGGATCAGCGCGTGCGGTTTGATGCCGAAGCGGGTCCGACACTCCGAAAGCCGCGTGCCGATCAGCGGCGAAGCATTGGGAATGCGACGTTCGACGACGACGCGACGCGAGCCCTGGGCGAGCGTTGCCGGCACTGTGTCGGGTTCCGGGAACAAGTATCGGATCCGAACGGCGATGAGCAGGATGCCGACGATCGCGACTGGCAGCCCGACATAGCTGAAATCGAAGAAATGAAAACCCGCACCGGACGTCTTGGCAAGCGCATCGCTGACGAGCAGGTTGGCCGGCGTGCCGATCAGCGAGACGAGGCCGCCGAGCAGGGCTGCAAACGAGATGGGCATGACGAGCTGACGGCGGGGGATTGAGAGCGCCACGCCGAGCCGCAGCGCCACCGGCAGGGTGATCGCAAAGGCGCCGATATTGTTCATGAAGATGGAAAGAAAGCCTGCCAGCGAGGAAGCGCCTGATATGACCTTGAAGTTCGACGGTCTTGCGGTTGCGACACGCGCAGCGAGGTTGTCGAAGAGCTTGGCGCGTGCGAGCACCTGGACGATCAGCAGGATTTCGACGACGGTGATAACGACGGGGCTGGCGAAGCCCGCGAAGATCTGATCGACTGGGTAAAGTCCGAGCGCATAGCCGGCGAGCAGGCCGGCAATCGCAGTCACCTCGATGCGTATGCGTTCGAGCGAGAAGAGAACGAGCATCACCAGCAGAAGGATCAGCAGGGATGCTTGCTCAAACGACATGGGCGGATCCGGTGTTTCATCGATGGAGGCATGTCGCTGTACCGCAACCGCTGCAGATTTCCGGGTGACAGGCCTTGGGCGGACTGTAGTCGTTCCTCATCTGCTGTACAGAGGCGTCAGCCGGCAAAATTGAACGATGTCACGTCTTCGGTCGGGCCGAAACCTGCCAGCGGCCCTCGGCATTCCGCTCCAGCACGGGCGTTGCGAAGACACCGCGGACGCGCGCGACCCACTGCGGCCCGGCGGTTGCGAGGCTGTCGCGCCAACGCTCCGATTGCAGCATGGCCGCGCCTATGACGACGGGTTCGATGCCGCAGGCCGTCAGCAGATCAAGGCCCGAGACGATCGATGCGCCGCTGGAAATGACGTCATCGATCAGGGCGACGCGCCGCCCGGTCAGCAGCGGCAACATGCGCGGATCGATATAGAGGCGCTTGTCCTGTGTCGGCGTCGTGATCGATGACAGAGGAACGGAGAGCTCGTCGCGGTACCAGAACTTGCGCGAGGTGCCGAGCGGGACATAGCGGTCGTGACCGAGCTTCTGGGCAACGGCGGCTGCAAGCGTCAAGCCGAGCGTCGGCAGGCCGGCGACGACGTCGACGCCCATAGGCCCGAGCTTTTCGGCGAGACCGTCGGCCAGCGCGTCGAGGACGGCGAAGCTCGCCTGGTTGACAATCAGCGAAGCGAGGGCGTGATCGCCATCTGCCAACACGCGTATCGGCAGGCGAAGCTGGCGGCCGTCTTCCAGCGTGGCGACATAGAAAGTCGTGAACTCCCGATCGTGGGGAAAGGTGCCGGGCGGGTGAATCTCCTGCCAGAAGTCATGCGGCGCCATCTCCGACAGATCGGTCAACGTCTCGCCCTTTCCATGCCGGCTGTTCGGCGCAACCCCTGCAATTCTCCTTCGGTCAGCGCACGCACGGCGCCTTTTGGGAGTTCGCCGAGTTCGAGCCCGCCGATTGCGACCCGCACAAGGCGCAAACATTCGGCCCCGAGCGCCTCCAGCATACGACGGATCTGACGATTGCGGCCTTCATCGAGCTCGACCTCGATCCATGAGTTTCTGTCGCCCTGGCGCAGGCGTCGTGTGGCGGTGGCCGTCAGCAATTCGCCGTCATGACGGATGCCGGATGTCATAGCGGCAATCTCCTCGTCGTCCATGAGGCGGTCGATCTGGACATGATAGGTTTTGGTCACATGGGTGAGCGGATCGAGCAAGGTCTGGGAGAACTCGGTGTCGTTGGTGAAAAGCAGCAGGCCTTCGCTCGCCTTGTCGAGCCGACCTACAGGAGAGAGGTGCGGGATGTCGAAATTCTTGAGGCAATCATAGACGGTCGGCCTGCCCTCGGGATCATGGCGGGTCGTGACGAGCCCGCGTGGCTTGTTGAGCATCAAATAGATTTTTGCCTCGGCGGCAATGACAAGTCCATCGACGCTGATCCTCGCCGTCGACAGATCGACCCATGCAGAGGCATCGCTGACGGTACGGCCGTCGATGGCGACGCGGCTTTCGGCAATCAGCCGTTCGGCCTGCGTACGGGAGCAATAGCCGAGTTTGGAAAGGGCGCGCGGAAGGGTGACCCGCTTGCCTGCAGTGTCGGCGGCAGGCTTCAGCCGCTCGCGTGTCTTATGCGATGGGCGCCGGTCCCTCATCTGCCATCCCTGTCCAGCCTCGATGCCGCTTCTTGGCACGAACGGCCCAACGATGCCAGCGTGACAACGAAAACTAAGGAATGATAGGGTTGCAAAGGACGTCAGCGCTTCGGATAAAGCGCCGTCTGGGCGAAAACCGGTTGGTCGCGCCGCCTCAGCGGCAGGCCATGAAGCCTGCCAGTTCCTTGCGGCTGACGACGATGCCGGCAGCGGCCTTCGCTGGGTCGGGATGAGTATAGGACAGGCTTGGCATTTCCGGCAGCTCGAGCGCCTGACGCATATTCATGATGCCGACCGCGTAACGGCCGTTAACGCCGTCGGCGCTGACTTCAATGATGCAATTGGCCCTCTTATTGTCCATTGGTTGTCCTCCCGTTCGTTTTTTATATTGCCATCCCTTGCATTAAAAATTGGTTTTTCTGAGACATAAGCGTTTACGCACCTCGCCGAAAATGGCTCGGCGGGTGCGTAAAAGAGCCGGCTTCGAGGCGGATTGAGCGCTCAGTGCCACCAATGGCGAGGCTGCGGCTGTGAATTGCCGGATAGCAGGTAGCCAAAGAGGAAACCGACCGCCCCGGCAAGCACCAATGCGGTGGTCGTTGCGGCCGCATGCTCGCGGGCGGCGCCGGCGGCGGCTGCGCCTTCGGCCCGGATTTGGGCGACGGCGTTTTTTGCGCGGGGCAGGGCTTCATCGTAGGCCTTGCCGGCGCGGCCGCGCACTTCGTAATAGGCCTCGGCGCCTTGGGCGGAAATCATCTTCTGCAGACGAGAGACTTCCTGCTGGAGCGCAGCGATGTCCTTGCTGACAGATGCTCTGATGTCATCGGTGTTGGCAGCCATGTCGGTCTCCTTCCTTCAATGGGAAAGACAACACCTCAAACGGTGATAGGTTCCGAAATTGCAGCTGCTGATTTATGACGGAAATTTAAGTTCGGCTTCCAGCCTCGATTTAATCCTCGATTAACCATAAATTGGCTCAAAGCGCTGTTTTCACGCGATTTTTCGCCGGTTGCGGGCGGCAATTCGGGGATTTTTGACCAGCTGATAAAGAAATCTTCGGAAATTTGTCGCGAACACGCCGCCTGTGGATAAAGAACGCAAAGAAAATAGCTGCAAAATCAGTCTGTTACAAAAATGTCAAAAAACTTTTGGAATGGCTGTTGACTTGGAAAAGGGGGTGGGAT
>NZ_JBOBHU010000047.1:0-11757 GCF_050587665.1 Rhizobium sp. Nf11,1
GCATGAATCACAAATCTGCTGATTTGGGAATCCAGAACCGATTCCGATAAGCAATGATCCGCTCTAAATGGAGGGCTTTCGGTCGGCTTTTTGACGATGGCCAGGAATGGTGACGACCGGCGTGTTCACACCGTCGCAAATGCGGTCGAGGCAGTCTTCAGAACGCTGGGGCCCGGATCGACGGGCCTTCCATCAATCAACCTATTAGAGCCCAGACAAGAATTCAGGAAATAGAGAATTTGCGCTTCTGGCTCATCTTACAGCCGGTGGCGGATGGCAGGCGAGCGCCGCCATCCGCAGTGCCGATATAATTACTGCGTGATCTGCGCAAGGTCGGCATCGAGCCGCTTGCGCACCATATTCGGCACTTTCGCGTTCTTGATCACGTCGAGGCTGGCCGGGTTATCGCCAACCTGGATCAGCGCGACCATACCCATGCCGACATGCGGAGTGCATTTCAGCACGTAAGCGCCCGGAACATCGAACTTCGTCTGGTACTGCTCGCTCGACTTGGACTTAAATTCAGGGACGCCGTCGGGAATGAGGCCCTTGAAGGTCTCGACATTGTGGCCCTTGTCCTTTGGAATGAAGGTTACGGTGTCGCCGGGAGCGATCTTGAGGAAGCCCGGCTCGAACACCATTGCGCCATCCGCACCTTTGTTCAGCATCTGAATCTGATGGTCGGCCGCCATCGACGGCGCGGCCGAAGCAATCAAGACTGCCGTAGCAGCGATCGGACAGAATTTCAAACGCATTGCATGTCTCCTGTTTCTCAAGTCGGTTTAGCCCCTTGAACACCTTTTAAGACATGCTGCGCCCGCTTCTTTGATGCTCGTCAAATCGAGAGGAAAAGCAGCCGGAGGATGATATTTGTCAGCGACCGGGCGGGCCATGCTAAAGGGTAGGGAACCGAAGCACCAGGAACAATTATCCTTCTTCCCATTACGGCAAGCGTTTTCGCGCGTCTCATCTTGCGGTCGCGCATGGCGTCAAACTCGCCTCGGCGACATGGGCGCTCAACCTTGCTATTCGGCTCTCGGGCACTGGATCGGCTTCTGGCGCGGCTGTGGAAGTCCGGCTGTCGGTCTTAACTACTTTGCAGTATCTCGAGGGGCTGATCATCGGACTGACGATGATTCCTCCCGTACAGCAGTCATCGGCGACAACACCGGTCGCCCATTCGTTGGGGAAGTTGAAGCTGCGACAGTAATGGTCAAGGACGCTGTTAGTCACTTGCCGGTAGAGGTTCATGTCTTCAAACGCAGGTCAGCTCCCGGCATTAGCCGCGGGTTATTCTTCATTTTTGTCTGCCGTGAATGTCCTGTATTTGGCAACTGGTATGGCCGCGCGCTCGCCGTTGCTTGCCTTGATAACTTGATTGCCGAACAAATCCCGCGGATCGTTGACCATCACCGCGAGGTTATGGCGCGTCGAACAGCCCAGCGGCTGGTCAACGTCATTGGGCAAAGTGCTGGACAATGACGGGCAGTCAGAAGGTCTCGCATCATAGACGATCGCCTCTATTCGCGCTGAATGGCCGCCCTCGTGTTGGTTAAACAACTGAATATTGGAAGCGTAGATGCCCATCTGTTTTGCCTGATGCACTGCCTCTGTGCTGAGCGGGGGCGACCCGCTGATTAGCAGATGAAGTGCGTCGCGCCGACCACCGCTGGCCCTCCCAAGGAAAATACGCAAGCGCTGCAGTTCGGAGGCGCGAAGGCTCTCTAGAATCAAGACGCTGGTCTCCTGCTGGATTATGATGGGTGTCGATGGCTCGACATGGATCGGCGGGCTTGCGCAGCCACTCAGGCTTGCTGTTAGAGCGGCTAGGTGAACTTTGACCCGGAACGTCATTCGATGATAAAGCCGACACTGCTCTTGCCGCTTGGCATGCCAGTGCGGCCAGTAGCGCGGCTCCGCGGCAGACGTAGCGAATTCGATCCAGTGGCCCCCCCATCCAAGGGCGACGCCATCGTGGGTGCGCTCATCTGGTCCGGGTTTGACCCTGGTCTGACGATGTAAGGAGTGACCAGAATAACCAATTCCGACTCCTCTTTTTGAAACGACGACGAACGGAATAGGACGCCAAGGATCGGCACCTGACCGAGTCCGGGAAATGCACTGATATCATTGGTTACGGTATGCCTGATGAGCCCACCAATTGCAAAGCTCTGCCCACTGGCGAGTTCAACGACTGTATCGGCTCGGCGGGTAGAAATTGCGGGCACGGAAATTCCGCTGAATTGAACGGCACCTTGTGACGTGAGTTCACTGACTTCCGGCTTTACGCGAATATTTATCTGGTTGTTGCTGAGAACGGTGGGTAGGAATTCCAGGCTAACGCCGAAGCGACGAAATTCAATTGAGACTTGCCCATTTTCCTGTGGGACAGGAACGGGGAATTCCCCGCCAGCGAGGAAGCTGGCGGTTTCGCCGGACATCGCAGTGAGATTCGGTTCCGCCAAGATGGAAGCGACGTGCTCCTTGGCCAGCGCGTCGAGAACCCCGCCGATGTTGATATTACCATCATTGTATCCAATTTCTGCTGTACCACCACCACTAGCGGCACCAGAGCTGGCGCCTCTACCGCCGCCGCCTAACAAACCCACCTTGAAACTTCCGATTTGCCCGAGGGCCGACAGGTTAATCCCAAGCTCCTTCATCGCGCCACGGGAGACCTCCGCTACCCGCACACTGAGATTCACCTGCAGCGACCCTGCGACCTTGATCTTATTGACCACCTGCGCACCGTCACCGAGGAATTGCTCGGTAATTCTTTTCGCAGTGTCGACTGCTTCGGCATCGGGCGCTGTACCACTAAGAATCGCGCCGCGCGGGGTGTACTTGACACGGATCGGATAGTCTCCGACCTGATCCCTCAACATGGCTCGCAGCTCGCCGATTGGATCCGTAACGATGATCTGCATCTGGGCGAGAGCCACGCCTCTGTCGTTCAAGGCGAACAGGGTAGTCCGCCCGGGTTTCTTGCCAAAGACGAAGATGGTTTCGCTCGAGGGTGCCTGGTAGTCCGCAATCGTCGGGTCGGCAACAAAGATCGTCGCGGCTGGCGCGGGGAGACGGACTGTCTGGCCGAGCGAAGAGGAGAGGTTTAGCGTGGCATTGATACTACTGGAAGTGGCACGCAGCGCCCCTTCATCCCCGCTGCTTTGGGCCGCGGTAGAAAGCGGAGATAACAGCATGAGCGCGCAGATGAGAGGGCCCAAGTAAAGACGACTAGGGGGCCTCGGTCCTTCGATGAGAGCCAGCGGCCGATGGGTGTCAGGATGACGAATTGGAACAATATTCAAGGCAGTCTTTCTTTCATATTCGACCAATCATGCTGATACCGCGCCAGGCAATTCAAGAATGTAGCCAATGCCGCGGACAGTCTTTATCTGTGGCGTCGCACCTGACCTACTCAGATGTCCACGTAAGCGATAAATCCCGACTTCGAGCGCGTTGGTAGTCACCTCCTCGTTGAACGAATAGAGGTGACCTTCCAGCTGCGCACGCGGCACGATGCGGCCGGCACGCTTAAGTAGATGCTCAAGAATACATAGCTCCCGACGTGCGATCGTCAGCCGATCACCTGCAACGGTAAGCGCTCGACTGATTGGGTCGAAGTTGAGATTTCCAAATACAAGGATGGGATCGGTCAACTGTATCGCCCGGCGCTGAATGGCCCGCATTCTAGCGATGAGCTCAACAGGAGAGACGGGCTTGCGCAGGAAATCGTCCGCGCCACCATTGAAAGAGGCAATTCGCTTCTCGCGATCGTCGAAGCAGCTCATAACGACGGCGGGAACTGAGTGGCCCTCGCTTCTTAGTTGCTTCAACCAGCCTAAGCCGTCGCCATCGGGCAGAACCAACTCCAGCAGGAGAATTTCATAGCTCGCACAATGAAATGCATACGAGGCCTCCTCGAGAGTGCAAGCTACATCAACGGCAAACCCGCTATCCGCGAGCGCAGCAAGTACCGCGCGTGCAAGTTCCGCATGATGATCAACGAGTAGCGTTCGCATTTCGCCTCATAATAAAACTTGAAGAATCGGAGCAGGTCGCCGCCGGCTATTGAGCTAAGGTGACAGCAGAATTCACGCAACTCGTTGCCTTGGCACGAGCATGCAAACGCCGAAAAGCTCGCGGGCAGCAGCATGTGAAGACTATTGGATCGGAACCGTCGGTCGGCGGGCCCAAAACACTACCAACCTCGCTGATGATTTTTTCTAGCATCAATTCTCCTCAGTGCGGCCCAAGGTCTACGAGCTCCGGCATTGTCCAGGTGCCCATCGTTCGGATGGCTGAAAGGGCTATCTTCGAGAAGCGGTTTAGAAAAATCCATTCTTTCAATCAGTTACATTCAGGGGGTGGATGCATGCCGCAGGCTCTATCCCAGCGTGAGCTGCTGTCCACACGCTGCTCGGGGCTGTACGCCAGCCTTCTGGTCAGCGGGATCGATCCCGACGGGATGCGGCTGCTGGTCGAAACCGGCCGAACGGAAAGGGCTATTTGGAGGCCGGGCGAAAAAATCGTCCGCAACAGCGCGCCATACCGTCGCCGGCAATACGAAAGCCATTCGCCCCATGGCAACGGGCATTGTTGCTTAACGACCGGCACTTGGCGCGTGGCTTGGCCTAGTGCTGTATCAGCAATTAAGTCCGTCTATTCGACGCAAACGCGATGAACATATTTGCGCAGGTTAGGCACGCGCGCAGTTCCGGGATTGTCGGCGAGCAAAGCAAGATCCGCCAAACCTTTAGCCGCAAGTTAAGGCACGGGCGACGTCGCGGCGGTCTGACCAATAAAGCGGGACTTCTCTCGCCCATGCTCTGAGCAAACTGGGCCGCACGCGCGTCATCGTGCGGAAGTTTGCCTGGCTCCGCATTGTACTCCATCAGGCCACGCTACAGTTGCACACCGGCTGGCTAATCGATACCACGATCATGCACCTGCAATCGCAGATCGCTCCCGTGCAAGTCAAGACGAGCCCGCAGGCGAACGGGTTCGAAGCACCCGTCGGGGAAATCCTCTCGCGTCAGAACGGGCATGTTCGTCCGCTGGCAACCTCCATAGACGACGTTTTCCCGGCATTCATCTCGACGGACGAAGCTGTAATGTTGAGCAAGGGGGCGGCAGCTCGAGCCAGAGCGCTGCGCCGATTTGGAAGGGGTCTTAGAGAGGCTATCGGAGTTTGCGTCGGTGTCGCACGGTCTGCTCGCAAAGCTAAGCGACCACCGAACAACTGCCGACCTCCATTAGATCTGTTGGGCCAGATCGAAGACGGTGCGTGGATCACTGCGGAGAGGTCGTCCACCTCCTAGAACTGCAGCCGGAGTTGCCAGCCATCGCTCCATGGCCGGCCTCGGCGGAGACCCTGGGCCAGCTACTCGCGCGCTTGGACGAACTTTTGCAGATCGATCTTGCTGATGAGCAAAGGGCCGTCTTCCAAGCGCGTCAGTCGAAATCCCACGCGGGCGGGCCGATGCATGCCCGTCAGCTGACAACGCTGTATGACGCCGCCTTCACCGCCTATCACGTTAAGTCTAATGAAAAGCGGGGCTACAATCGGAAGCGGCAGGACGCTTGCGTTGCAATTACCGCGGCAAGCTTTCCACAGCGTTCACCCGCGTCATCCGTTTGCCCACACGGAGCACCGGCAAATGCTGGCTGCTCGACAAGGAAGGTAGTTTAGGCAAGCCGGTTTGGCAAAGAGCTAGTTGGCTTCTATCTGATAAATAAGGGCCCGTTTCAACCACTTTCGACATGCGCATCGAGGCTGTGCTGCGCACAGTTATGCTACGGTGCCAACGCACGTGGATCGGACTTCCCGTCTGTATCCAAGGACAGGTTCAAATTGTGTTGCAACATCTGATTGTCTGGCTCTGCTTTGAGAGCTTGCCGATATAGTACTTGTGCGGCGTCATGCCGGCCCTGAAGATCCAAGGCAACTCCTTTCGCGTTCAATACACGCAGATTACTTGGATCCGTAGCAAGCACTCCGTCGAGTACCTGAAGCGCCTCATGTTCTCGTTTCTGCGCCAGCAATATCTTGGTAAAACTGATTGCCGCATCAACATTATCTGGATGCTGCTTCAGATTGTGTAACGCTTGCTCTTCAGAAATCTTACCAACTGCGCTCAATATGCGTTCGCGCATTGCCGGGTCGATATGATTGGCGCCGAGCAACGCTGGGGGCGACGTCTCCTTCACCGAAAGAGCTGGCTTATTCCAGCTGGCGCAACCGCCGAGAGGCAGGATGGCGAGTACAGCGAAGAGGACTGAGTTCAATCGAAATGAAACTGATGTTGCAGCGACTGTATTCTTATGCGAAGTCATCTTCAGTTCTCACCTATCATCGAGGTCTTGGCTATCAACTTGCGGCAATGCGGAAATCGCGAGCCCCTGACGGTCCACTGTTGTTTCAAGGCGGAGCTTAACGGATCCGGCGGGCTGGATGGTGAAGTCGGGCGCGAGGTCCTGGTAAGACAGCACAGCAAGATCAATCTGATTTCGTGCGAGAAAGCCGCGGACGAAGCGTCGGATATCCGTTGCAGTTAATACGACAGGCCGGGTCTGATCAGGCGCTGTGCTGGATAGGATCTGACGCATCTGTGACAGTAGTGCTTCGCTTTGCCGATCCTCTAGGGCGAGGTAGGGCCCCGCAGCCGATTCCCGAACCGCGCTGCGCACCACATCCTCAGTCTCACGTTCGATGATGAACGCGGGCACGATTCCGTGTTCATTGGCATAGCGGTGACAGATCTGCCGCTTCATATCAGAACGAACGTACTCGGTGAGAAGGGCGACATTTTGCTCACGTTCGCTCCGTTCGGCCAATGCCTCCAAGACAACGCGGGTGTTGCGGATCGGGATACCTTCATCCAGCAGACGGCGCAGTACGTCGGCAATCCGAGGAATCGGTGTCGTGCGCAGCACCTCCTTTACCAGATCAGCATATTCCTGCTCCATCCGCCCCAACAATTGGCTGGTCTCCTGAATGCCGACCAAGCGCGGTGCATAGCGGGTTAACGCCCCTTGCACACGCAACGCGAGGAGTTCGCTGGGGCGATGATGTCGGATGCTGGCAGCCTTAAGAGCCTGCGCATGGCATTGTTCGACCCAGATTATGTCCTTTTCAGAATCTTGGCGAAAGGGGATGCCGCTCGACTGAATGTTCGCCCGATCGTCTTTAAGCATTAGCTGTGTCGAATCAATCAGATTCTGTTCTACCGGCACGCCCTCGATATCTATCCTGAATTTCGACTCGGGCAGCTGCTGATCGACCGCAACAGGGATGCGGGGAACAATGATGCCAAGATCGGCTGAGACCAATTGCGACACGCGTGCAATATGCTGTTTTAGTTCGACCTGGTCGATGGCTTGCATGACGTTCGGCGCAAGGAAGAGAGCGATTGGACATGCCTCCGCAGGCATCGTTTGGTTTTGAGGCTCCACTGGAGCTGCAGGTGTAGCATCGACACCGCCGGCGCCCAGCACATCACCCTTGAGAAGGCTTGCCGCGGCGAATACCGCGGCCAAGATAAAAAAGACGGGTAGAGGGAAGCCAGGAATGAACCCCATCGCAACCAAGACGGAAGCCGCCAACCGTAATGCTCGCCTGCTCGCCGTGAGTTGATTAACTATGTCGGTCCCAAGGTTGAGGCTCCCGGCCCCAGTTACACGAGTGACGATGGTCGCCGCGGTAATTGAGAGCAGCAGGGCCGGGATCTGCGAGATTAGCGCATCACCGATGGTGAGAAGGGTATAATGTCGCAGCACCTCGCCGAAGGGCATACCTTTCGAAAGCAAACCGATCGAAATCCCACCCAGCATGTTGATGAAAATAACGACGAGCCCGGCGATCGCGTCACCCTTCACGAACTTCATCGCGCCGTCCATAGCGCCGTAAAGTTGGCTTTCCTTCTCCAATGCGCCGCGCCGCCTGCGAGATTCGCTGGCATCTATATCGCCGTTCCTTAACTCTGCGTCGACCGCCATTTGCTTGCCCGGCAGGGCGTCGAGCGTGAAGCGGGCGGCCACTTCTGCTACGCGTTCAGCGCCCTTCGCGAGGACCATGAACTGCACCATGGTCACGACTAGGAATATGACGATACCTACGACGATATTGCCTGAGATTACGAAATCGCCGAACGTGTGGATGATGCTGCCCGCCTCGCCTTCGGCCAGGATCAATCGCGTCGTTGCGATGGTGAGCGCCAGACGGAAGACCGTGGAAATCAAGATGACGCCTGGCAAAGAAGAGAATTCAAGGGGTGTGCTGATATACAAAGCAACCATTAGCAGCAGTATGGCCAAACCCATATTGAAGCCAATCAGTGTGTCGATCACTGCGGTTGGTACTGGCATCACCATCATAGCCACTGCCACAAGCAGCATCAGCGCAACCATTAAGTCCGGGCTGGCCGGCGCGCGCTCGATGAGGTTACGAATGATATTACCCATGGAGGCCCCTTGTTATCGTTTGAGAATTGCTCTGCTTTTACGCAGCTTTCGAAGGTCCACCAGCGCATGGCGACGCTCGAGACTGAGACTGCGAAAGCGGTGGCCCCGGGTGTATACAGCGTGTCCAGGCCCGTCAGGCTCCACCGCCAACATCGGCCGTTACGAGCGCAGAGGCGAGAAGTCGCAGCAGTTGAACATCCCGAAAATGATCGGATGTAGGTGCCGCAACCGGGGCAAGTTTCCTGCGCTCTTTCCACATGCGAGGCAGACGTAAAAGAGGGAGCACAGGAAATCGCGCCTTGCCTGGGGATAAGCGCGCGACACCACCTGCTTCGGAGACCTTCGTCGTTCACGCTGGGTCCTGCGCCGCTATCGTCTCGCCCTTGATCAAGCTGGGGCCCGATCTGCTGGAGCTGGAGCACCCGCCGTAACGGGACAACAATTTATTCCTGCATTTCCGGATGATACCGAGTGCAACAGGGCAGGTGGGGCAGCTTGAGCATTGGAGTTCTCCTAAGCCTGCGAACCGGAAAGCACTTAATAGGGGAGAGAAGCAACGTGGCCATTCCGGCTCAGCAGCACGCGGCTGTCTTCGATCCGATCGATTGTCCATCCACCATCCAAAAGGGCGCCGACGAAGTACTTCTCTCCGTCAATAACAACATACGGCGAGGACCCGCGCCAAACCGCTTCAATCGCGATTGCCGACGGCGCCTTCTCCTCTTTGGTGATCACTTTATTGACCAGTGTTAGAGCTCCATTCGTGCGATGATCGAACCACTCCTGAACCTTCTGCCAACTGGTAGCCGATGCAGACGAGACGGTGCCTTCAGCTGTAACAACCCCCTTGGCCCAGTCGACCTTAATATTGAGCAGGCCCGCTCTAGCCGCTTCCAGTTGCAGATCTCTGGCCGCTGCAACAGCCATCTGATTGTCAGCGTTTTCAGTCAGCTTGGGTTTAGGGATAGCAGCAGGTGAATTGGCGCTCGATACATCGGCGCTAACGTAGTAGGAGAAAATCATTGAGAGCGCGCCGATCCCGACGGAGCCCAATAGTACGAAGGCCAGTATGCGGATCGAGAGGCGTGGTGTGTCGACTGATTCAGCGGGCGCTGCACCCTCTGCCGACCAGAGCATGGACATCGCGCCTACGTCGATCACGACCGGAAGAGGAAGCACAACACGCTCGCCGGCGGCAATATCCCCTTTGCCCTGAACGCTAATTCCGGCTGCGAGGGTTTCGACATCGATCGAATCTGCAAGAAAAGTGATGCGAAGATGTTGAGGCGCTAATCCTTGCTCGATAAAGATTATGTCGGCGTCGAGGCCACTACCGATTACTTTCGCTTCTGGATACAGTACACCGGTCAGCCCGCAATAGAGGCCTGACAGGACTTCGAAATGAAGAGAAATCGTGTCACTCAAGGATATTCTTCCAGACAAGGATAGAAGCCGCACGGCAATTGCCGTGCGACTCATTTCAGTTCCACATCGCGTTACCAAATGGTGCGATCGAGACTACGTAAGTCACGCTTCAAACATTATTGAACGCGCTCGTCGGCGACCTTCTTGACCGTCGAGAGTTGCGTTGTAACAGTGCGCAGCAACATACTCCTATTCGTAGCCTCGGTGCTAACCGCCGCCAGCTCCTCCATTTGAGCTTTGAACGCATCAGCCCCATCATTCTTGGCCTTTGTATTTGTAGAGCCCGCGGCGCCTGAACTACCTTTGCTACTATTAGACCCAATTTTACTTGACATATTGCTTTCCTTTCTTCAATTGTGCCGTCATCAACGACACGCCGGTTCCTGACGAGGACCATCTATCCAGCATCAGGTATCCTCTTCTGTCTCTGCCATAGCCTCCTCGGCATCAGCCATGACATCGTTCATGATAGTTAACGCTACGGCGTTGAGAGCCAGCTGAAAGGCTTCTTGTTGAGATGCAGCCCCGCCGTCGCCAGAATTGGGCGGAATGTCCGTGCGATCGTGCGCCCTTTCGGACCTCTTGGGGTCTGGCTGCGCGCTAGGATCGGCCGGTTTTTTATGATCAGGTGCGTGCGACGGTTGTCGGTTCGAACGTTCATGACCTCCTGTACGGGCCAAGAGAGCACCGAAGCTACTACTTCCATTTACTGCGACCATCAGGTACTCCGGCGTTTATCTTTATTTGTCAATGGGCGGCGATGCTGTCTTCTGCATCCACCTCCTCAAACTAAAGTCGTCACCTTTCGACAAGCTGACGAGCTTTAAAAAAATAGCGCCGTGATAGATCACGGCTGCGGGCGATCTGACGTCTCCTGTTGAAGCAGATTTCGATCTAACGTCACTTTCTCGCGGAAGTGTGGTGAGGGCGTGCGCTTCTACTGCAGACACCGGATCAAATGTCGTGATCTTTAAAAGCTTCAAAAATGGCCGGCTTCATCGGAATATGCGGGCGAGCGGCAGCCTCGGTGAGAAGTCGCCGCATGCCGAATGCATGCTGGTGAATCCATAACATCGACCAAGCGCTTTGTCGCTTAGGTGCTATATTGACACCGACCACCACGTTGCATAGAGCCGCGCTGAGATTGAAAGTGCCATCATAGGCTTTGCAGCCGTTCCACCTTGTCGGGTCCGTGCTCCGCTTCGGTCTTCTTGGTCGCCATCGGCGGACCAGCAGCTCACAGGCGTGCTCAGCATGCTCGGCCCCAGCATAGTCTCGCCGCGCAGTGCTGACAGACTGGCTGAAGCGCGACGGCGAACATTGCTGTCGTTGGACGCGCCGTGCGTTAGGGAGAGTTTCCGCTACTTAAGCCGCCGGCGGCGTGTCCTCACCCAATATTGTCTTCTTCCTGCTTCGTTAACCTGTGCCGGATCAAAGTATCCGTCCGGTGAGGACCGCGGGTATTACTGCTCCGAACCTTTGGCCTTTGTGACAGCCTTGGGCGGTGCGTCACCCATCTCTCTGCGGACGTTGATGATGTGCCGAAGATTATCGATGCCATCTTCCGTGAAGACAACGATGGGCTCGCTCAATTCTGAGGCTGGGAAGCTGTCGTAGGCGCTGAGTCGCCCGTCCTCGGAGAACATTCCGATGGAGCAGTCGTGGAGAAAGTCCTCGTCCTCCTCGAGCATTTCGGCCACGTATTTGAGCGTGTAGAGAGAAGTGTTGCGGTATCCCATTGTCGGTCCAATTTTCGGTCAGGCAGCCTTGTCGGCAGCCACTTTCGAAGAAGACCAGTTCCACGGCAACAACTGTTCGAGCTGTGCGATCGGCATGTCGGCGATGCGCGCGAGCACATCGGCGAGCCAC
>NZ_JBOBHU010000048.1:0-11440 GCF_050587665.1 Rhizobium sp. Nf11,1
TTCGGCGCGGCTCAGCGTATAGGCAAGATTGGCTACGGTGATGTCGACGCGGCCAAGCTTGACCTCGGGCACGCGGGCTTCGACCGAAACAGGCTTGATCTCGGCCTTGACGCCCAGTTCCTTGGCGATGGCGCCGCAGAGATCGACGTCGAAACCGGCCATTTCGCGGGTCTTCGGATCGGGCGAAGCGAAGGGGGAACGTCGGCAAAAGTCGCGCAGCGTAGCGTTTTTGCCGACATGATGCTGTCGAACTGATCGGCCTTTGCAGGCATGGCGGCGGCCAGGCCGGCGAATGCGGCGGTGAGGCTCAGGTATTTCCAGTTCATTGCTGTTCTCCTTTGTTTTTGGTGGTTGGTAACTGCGAAATCCAGGATCGGTGTCGGCTTTGGGCCGAATCCTGTCTTTCAGTGCCAGATATTATGCCGAGCTTGCCAAGCGCGTTTAGCGGAAATCTCGGGCTTTGGGGAATGGACTCGGCATAGCATCCGGCTCGGGATAAGTCCCCTTATGCCGAGTTCGGCATAACGGGATAAAGATGTCCCGCGACTTCATTCCTGGACCCGATGGCTCGCGCGAGTCTGGCCTGCCGGACGTGCCGTGAGCAAATTCATCACCTCTTCCTGTCGGCAGCCTGAATTCGAGATCGCGATCTGCCAAACCTGTCAGGCTTCCGGAAAGATCGAACAGCTGCTGGGCGACTAAGTGAACGACATCGCCCTCCCGCTGAATGCGGCCATTGATCGCCAGCATGGAGGCTCCGAGCGCAACTCGCCTCGACCGCTCAAACAGTGCGGGCCAGATCACCACATTGGCAACCCCGGTTTCGTCTTCAATGGTCATGAAAATCACGCCCTTCGCCGAGCCCGGTCGCTGGCGGACAAGAACCAGCCCGGCTGCCATCAGCCACCGACCATCGCGAGCGGACATCGCTTCTGAGCAGGTGACGATCCGGCGTTCTGCGAGTTCTCGGCGGATGAAGCTGACCGGATGCTCGCGCAATGTCAGCCCGGTATGCCCATAATCCAGGACGACGTTATGACCCTGTGTCATCTGTCGCAATTCTACCGACGGCTCCTTTTGCTCGGCAATCGTTCTTGCCTCGCGTTCGGCGGCGGCCGAAAAAAGCGGAAGAGGCTCATCTCTCAGCGCCTTGATTGCCCAAAGCGCATCTCGCCGTTCGAGCCCGAGGGACGGCAGAAAGGCATCGGCCTCGGCCAGCTCGACCAGCGATGAGGCCGGAACGGCCGACCGACGCCACATGTCATCGACGCTCTCAAAAGGCTGATCAGCCCGGGCGGCAACGATACGGGCAACGTCCGCAGTAGCCAGGCCGCGCACCATCCGCATCCCGAGGCGGACGGCGTGTCGGTCGGAGCCCTCAATGGGTTCGAGCGTGCAATCCCATCGCGACTGGTTGATGCAAACGGGACGAACCTCGACGCCATGTTCACGGCCATCCCTCACGATTTGGGCAGGCGCATAGAAACCCATCGGTTGGGAGTTCAGCAAAGCCGCACAGAAGACATCGGGAAAATGGCATTTGATATAGCTGGAGGCATAGGCGATCAGGGCAAAACTCGCCGCATGGCTTTCCGGAAAGCCGTAGGACCCAAAGCCTTCCAGCTGGCCGAAGGTGCGCTTGGCAAATTCCGGCGAATAGCCGTTCTTGATCATGCCGGAGACGAGCTTGTCCTCGAAACGCGAGACCCCGCCCGTGAATTTAAAGGTCGCCATGGATTTTCTGAGCTGGTCGGCCTCACCACCCGTGAACCCGGCGCAGACCATCGCAACTCGCATCGCCGACTCCTGGAACAGGGGAACGCCAAGCGTCTTGTGGAGGACAGCCTCCAGCTCCGGCGTCGGGCATCCGACGTTCTCGTATCCATTTTCCGGTAACAGCGCTCGGCCCAGGCCGCCGCATCGGAATTTGGTTCCAGGGATGCTCCATTCGATGTCCGGGCTGCATCTCCGCAGACACTTGGACCACTGGCAAGGGCACGACCACGCTCGAAGAGGTCGTCAATACTCTTCAGCCCTGGCTCCCTGAAGCTGAAGGGGTCACGGTGTCCGGTGGTGAGCCGTTTGATCAGCAGGAAGCCCTGCAATCACTCTTATGGAGGCGATTGAACTCCCGTTCCCCCTCGCTGTTGAATATTCAACCAGCTATTTTCGCTCCCGGTGACATAAAGGACGTTCGGCAACCGGCATTCACACAGAAATTTTGGCGATCGGCTCCGTTCTGGTGAAAATCAAGGGTCTCCGAGAATACGTCTGAATGGGAGCGCAGTCGCCGGAGCCCCGACCCCCGATGGGCGCTGGGATGTTCAGCCGGTATGGATTGCCAGCAAATCAGCATAGACTGTCTGATTGCTCGCCAGCACCGGATGGCCCTGTAGCAAAGCTTCGCCTTCAGCCGGGAAGGTTAGATGAGTTCCACCTGCCTCCCTGACGAGGCAATAGCCGGCCATGCAATCCCAGGCACGCATATGAGGCTCGTAATAGCCAACAAGCCGACCAGCGGCCACATAGGCGAGCATCAGGGCACCGGAGCCATTGCGGATAAAATTCCCACCCTTGCCAAGCACGGCGGCGACAATCGCGCCTACCCGTTCCGGGGTGACATAGGTATTGCAGCCGATGCCCGTCATCGCATTCTGCAAAGTCCTCGACGGGTCGAGGCTGAGATTCTTGCCGTTCAGGCTCGCACCCATGCCCGCTGCCGCTGCGTAGAGTTCATCAGCGCATGGAACATGGATGACGCCGATCACCGGTACACCGCGGTGCAGAACCGCAATCGACACACACCACGTCGGCATGCCATTGACGAAGGGCGCCGTTCCGTCGATCGGATCGACTACCCATGTCAATCCCGACTGCCCTTCCTGATACCCGTATTCCTCGCCGAGAAATCCGTCTGCCCCAAAAGCTTCCGCCACGCGCCTGCGGATGAACGTCTCGACGTTACGGTCGGCAATGGACACGACATCCTGCAGATCCCGCTTCGTTTCGACCACGAGCGTTTCGCGCCTGTTGAAGTAGTCGAGCGCAATGGCGCCCGCCTCCTGTGCCATCGCTTTGGCGAAAGCGATCGTGGGTGACGTAGACGGCCGTGAAGCCCAGGCGCTGCTGGAGTTGGCGGATATGGAACCGACCACCGGTGATGAAGCCAGCGTGCATTTCCAGGCTAACGTTGGCCTGTGTCTCGGAAGAACCATGGGGCAGGAACCGATTCCCCGGGGAAAGGTGCGGCTAACTTCTTCGTGCCGCATCAAGCCATCGGCGACTTTTCAGCCGCTGACGTCGCGCAGAAAAAGGTCGATTCCCGCCTGGGCGCAATCGCTGTCCTGGACGGGGGTTCCAGAACTGACCCCAATGGCGCCGACGACCTGCCCGTCGACGACGACAGGGACCCCGCCTGCCACGACCAGCAGTCGCCCGCCGATGGCCGAGTTAATGCCATAGGCCGGCTTGCCCGGTTGGCTGACTTCCCCGTAGCGGGCCTGTCGCAAATTTTCTTGATTAACGAGCTGTTGACCATCGACGATGGAAATTCCGCTCCGATGTAGCGGAGCGTAATCATGATTCTGAATGCCATTGCCGAGAAGCTGAAGCGCCAGTCGAAGGATGATTTCAAAGGGCGGCATTTCGAGGCATGGTTGATCGTGCAGGCCGTGACCTGGTATTTGCGCTACCCGCTGAGCTATCGAGATCTCGAGGAAATGTTCCTGGAGCGCGGCTTCGAGGTCGACCACAGCACGATAAACCGCTGGGTCCTTGCCTATGCACCTGTCATCGAGAAGAGGCTGCGCCAGTTTCGGCGCCCGCATTGTGGTTCGGTCCGGATCGACGAGACCTACGTTAAGATCCGGGGCAAGTGGCGTTATCTCTACCGCGCCATCGACAAGCACGGAAACCCGATCGACTTCCTGCTCACCGCAAAGCGTGACCTTGATGCCGCGAAGCGATTCTTTAGAAAGATGCTGAAGGACGAGCCGCTACTCTCGCCGGGAAAGATCGGCACCGATGGCGCCAACACCTTCCCCTCAACGATCAAGACGGCCGTCGATGACGGGCACCTGCATCCGGATCCGGTTCACTATGTTACCAAGCATCTCCAGCAAGGCATTGAGAGTGACCACTTCCGCGTGAAGAAGAACATGCCAAAGATCGGAGGCTTTCAATCCTTCAATACTGCACGCAGAACAATCGCTGGTTTCGAAGCGATGCTCTGGCTGAAGAAGGGCTTCGGCTTTGCCGGCGATTGGACCGTCAATGATCAGAACGATCTGCTGGCGCGCCTCTTCGGACTTCAAAAAGTTAACAAATCGTGACGCGCTCCCATTCAGCGGCAAACTGCGGGCCGAACCAGACTTTGCGACAAGCCCGGCCAGGAATAGCAACCGCCATGCGCCGGCGCTCGTCGATGATGGCGTGGCGCTCCGCATCGAAGATATTGGCATAGGCGCTCCGGAGAGAACGCAGCCGCGCGGCTGCCTCGGGCACGGCCTGCACGGCATCTTTGCGCTCCCGCCCGGAAGCCAGCATCTTGTCCATCAGACGATCCGAACCGCGCAACGCGCCATACGCGGCCGGGTCATTGGTCACAGCGGCAGCGATACGATCGGCAGCAAAGCCTTTGGCAAGCAGTTCCTCGATCTTGCCGACGGCTCCTGCCGGATCGCGCCAGATCGTCCTTGCCGTGTTGGCCAGTGCCGCACGCTGCTGACGGTAAAGGGGAGCGGAGAGAGTTCGCGATCGCGCCTCGTCGTCGATCGGTATCTTGAACTCGGTGACAGCGGCAAGCATGGGCAGCACGCTCACATTCTCCTTTCCTCCCCCCTTGTCTTGCTCCGGGTCCGGAACGGCACTGGCCGCCGCGACGACCTTCGAGCGGTCCTGACGTTCGGCCAGATGCTGCGCCTCGGCAAAACGTTTGACGGCTTCGAACAGGTGGGTCAGCTTCTCGCGCTCGCCGGCCATCAGATCGTTAGGCATGCGCTCGGCCATGTTGCGTTCAGCAACCGCATCCGCCTTTGCGGTGAAGGCACTCCAGCCAAAGCGCGCAGACAGCGCTTCGCTGACCGCCTTGATCTCCTGTACGACCCTGCGGTCCTTCGCGGCAAGCGCAAACGCCGTCTTATAAGCATCGTCCCCGCCCCTGTTGCGCACCGCCTCGATTTCCATGAGACGCGCCATCGCACCGTCGGAAAGTGCCGGGATCGACAATGACATATGTGCGCGACGCGCCTGCTCACGGATCTCGAACCGTTCGGCGCTCCGGCGGAACTCGGTCGCATGGGCGCGGGCCAGGGGAAGCAATTCTGTCACAGCCGCCAGGGCGACAATACGCTCCTCACGCGCCGCGCGTCCTTCGACGATGAGCTCAGAGCCGCGCAGGCGGCCAAGCCGATCGGGGCTCACGGCAAGATCGTCGGCGAGCCTGCGGGGTTCGATGCCGGCATCTGAAGCAAGCGCATTCAGGGCGACAAGTGCGCCATCCGGATCACGATAGATCTTCTCCAGCACCGGTCGCAGGAGGGTTTCCCGATCCTTCCACGCCGGGGATGACAATTGCGCCAGCCGTGCATCCTCGTTGAGGCTTCTGGCGAAGTCGCTGGTCGGCGGGATCAGATAATGGGCTTTGCCGGCGTTTGCGCCTGGCATAGGGTGGGATTCAGTTCGCTCGTCGCTATAGGAGACGCGCCGTTCCCGCTCGATCGCAAAGCCGAGCGCCATGCTTGCCCGTTCCCAGAGCTTTTCCACCTGCTCCCGCTTTGCGGCAATCCACGCAAAGCGCCGCGCGATGTCCCCCTCGATCTCGGCCGCAGCCAGCGAGAGATACTCGAACCCGCGGCGGCGGGCGAAGTCTTGCGCCTGGGCCTGGTAGCCGGCCTCGCTTTCAAAATCGAGCGTCGTGGTCTTGGCGCCGGAGCGCGACAACCGCTCGACGAGCGGCTTGAACAGATCCGGCCGATGACTTTCCCGCTTGATGCGGTCCTGGCGCGCTTCGGCGGTTTCGATCTGCCTGGCCGTCCAGACATTGCGGCCGACCTCCCGCTCCTCGTAACGCTTGTGGCCTGTCTCTTCATCGACAACGGCAATCTGGACCTTGACCCGCTCCACGCCGTCCTTGCGCAGCGTGACGGTGTCGCCTTCGGAAACACCACCTTCTTCGAGCGCCTTCGGCAGGCTCACGCCCCACAGCCGATGGACGGTTCCGTCGTCGGTCCTGATGTCGGCATAGGGGCTGTCGTCGGCATCCTCATCATCAGGCCGAAATTTGGCCTCTCCGGTTTCGACAAGCTCGCCGGTCACGCCGGCGGCATGATCGACACGCGGTTTGCGTCCCCATTCCGGTCTTGGCTCAAAATCCTCTTTGGCTGCATAAAGATCGACACGATCGCGATGCCTCGTCATCGCCACATAGGTCAGGTGTTGGTCCATCATGCCGGTCGCAAGCACCAAGGTGCGATCGACGGTGGTGCCCTGGGCTTTGTGGATCGTTGCGGCATAGCCGTGATCGACATTGCGATAGCTGTCTTCGCTGAAGACGACTTTATGGCCGTTGTCGAGACGAACCGACATCAGCGCTTCGCCGCGTTTGTCGCCGGTGGAGATGACCGTGCCGAGCATGCCGTTCTTGACGTATTGCGGACCGGAACTCCTGGCCCGCGGCTCGAGAAAGCGGGCGTTCTCCAAAAAGATGATGCGATCGCCGACGGCGAACTCCCGCGCCCCGCGTGCCGTCTGGAAGGCGCGGCTGTCGGAAAGCGCACCATCGCCGGCCATCACCTGCCGCAGCGCCTCGTTCAGCTTGCGGACATCGTCATTGGTGTGGGCAAGCACGAGCAGTTCGTCACCGCGCAGCCGACCATCCCTGCCCTCAGAAACGGATCGAACGATTGCCTCTCTGCGCGCCTGGCTCCAGTCGCCAACAATCCGCTCGATGATCTCCTGGCGTGTCTCTGCCTCGGCAAGGTGACCATGCCGGGCATAAGCGTCGAGACCTTTCTCGATCTCGCCGCGGGCAAAGAGCCGCGAGGCCTCACGCGCCCATTCTTCATGCTGGCGGCGCACGCCGGCAAGTTCGGCAAAACCGATGCGTTCGCTGATCGCCCGAAAGGCAGCACCCGCCTGGATCGGCTGCAGCTGCATGGCGTCGCCGACGAGAACGACTTTCGCGCCCGCCGCCTCGACGATGTCAAGCACACGGGCCATCTGTTGCGACGACACCATGCCGGCTTCATCGATGACGAGCACATCACTGCGATGGAGTGCATCGCGCCCATTGGCCCAGGCCAGTTCCCAGGCGGCGAGTGTTCGTGACTTGATGCCGGAACTGTCTTCCAAGCCTTCCGCCGCCTTGCCGGCAACGGCGGCACCGATCACCCGGCGCCCCTCGCTTTCCCAGGCAAGGCGGGCTGCCGCCAGCAGCGTCGACTTGCCGGCGCCGGCAAGGCCGACAACAGCCGCTATGCCGCTGCCGCCGGTGACATGGCGGATAGCATCGATCTGTTCCGCGTCGAGCCGAAAAGGATGTTTGGGATCGCCGGTCTCGACGCGCTCGATCGCCGCATCGACCTGCCGAGCCGAAACGCCGAAGCCTGCTTGCTCCGACAGAACCCGCGCCGACTGCGCCATGTCGTATTCGATGCGCAGCATGCCCCGAGTGGTGAAGACTGCCGGGTCTGTGACCTTAAGCGTTTCTCCGTCGATCTCCTGCGGCTTCAGCATCACAAGTTCATCCGACGCCATCAGCCGGGCGCGGATATTGGTGAAGTCTGCCGGATCGTCGACATATCGATGCAGCGCCTTGGCGATATCCTTCTCGTCGAAGGTGGAGCGTTCATTGCCGAGCTGCTTCAGCAAAAGCTCCGGCTCTGCCAGCAGCCGGTCAGCCATCTCCTGCCGGCGGGCGAGATCGGCCGGTGCGAAATAGAGCTCCCTCCTCTTTCGCGCCAATGCCGCCTTCTCCGGCCCGAGATGCCTTTGCGCGATACCGTCGAAACCCTGTTCGGCATAGGAACGACCGTCGAGCCGGATCTCATGACCGGCGAGCGCCAGATGCCGGTTGGCCGTTTCCGCCCAGGCGATCTTCCAGGCCTTCAAGGTTTCCTTGTCGCCTGCCCACACCCTGTAGACGATCTTGCCATTCGGTCGATCTGGCGTGACGACACGCAGCGGCTTGCCATCCTCGTCCGTCACCGGAACCTTCTTTGCTCCGAACCCCTCCTCCGTCAGAGGCCTCAGTGTCGTCATCAGGTGGATGTGAGGATTGCCGCCCTTGTTGTGATAGACCCAATCGGCAATCATCCCCTTCGAGGTGAGATTGTCGCGGACGAAGTCGCGCACCAGCGCGATGTTCTCCGCCCGCGTCAGCTCCTCCGGCAGCGCGATGATCAGCTCGCGGGCGAGCTGCCCATCGGCCCTGCTCTCGAAAGCATCGACGGCGTTCCAGAGCGCCTCGCTGGCGCCGGCGACCGAATGGCCGTCAATCGCCTTGTGCAGCCATGCCGGGATCTGCTGCGGCAGCGCCAATTCCTCATGCATCAGCTCGGATGCCCCGCCCCGATAGCTGAATGAGGTGCCGGCCTGTTCGTCCATCATCCGGGCGCGATGACGATAGGCAGCAGCCGAGACGATGCTGCGCCCCGCTCCCCTGCTGATCACCTGCGCTCTGACGAACATGATTGCCACAACCGGCTCCACACCTTCCAAGCACGTCGCGGCAGCGACGTATATTGCGCCCTCAAACCGATCGGACCGCAGGGCCGATGCCGCTTTGCGGAACACGGGGGCCTGGCGGGAACTCCGGCTGCGACGATTTCGGGGTGATGCAAAATAGACTATTTAACTATTTTATTCTAGTTAGTATAATGATGAGAAACAACGCAACGATTTTTAGGAAGGACGGACCCCATGGCCACCAGATCAACGATATTGGACCTCGATGCCCAGATCGAAAGGCTACGAGAACGCAGGAGAACTTTGATAGCCAGATCGGCCGAACGCTTCGCTCGAGCCGCAATGAAGTCTGGTCTGGCGGAACTGGAGCTCGGCGACGAGGAGATCGACCGGATCTTCGAAGAGATCGCCGCTCGATTTCGCAAGGATGAGAAGAAGGAACGTGCGACTCAGGCTCCTCAAAAGCATCGCCCGTCAGATCGTGGCGCTGGAGCGCAGGCGGAGGTTCCACATGACGGCTGACCGTAAAAGGGAAACACGCGAGAAATTTCTGCTTGGCGGCCTGGTCGTCAAAGCCGGCCTTTCGGAGACCGATCGAGCGTTCCTGCTTGGTGGACTGATCGAATTGGCGGGCGTGGTGCCGGGCTCGCCCGAACATCGGCGGCTGCGCGATATCGGCGAAGAGGCGTTCAGGGCTCCGTCGCCCAATCGGTTGTCTTCGCCCATTGCGGAGCCACGGGAATGACGTCCAAAAGAAGATTGCATCCAAGCCTGCTCTGCGTCCTGGTGCCGGTCGCCGTCACTGCGATCAGTGCCTACGTCGTCAACTGGCGATGGCCGATCCTGGCGCATGGCCTGTCTGGCAGGACCGAATACTGGTTCCTGCGCGCAGCGCCTGCGCCCGCGCTTTTGTTCGGGCCGCTGGCTGGGTTATTGACGGTTTGGGCGCTGCCCTTGCACCGGCGAAGACCGGTGGCAATGACAAGCCTTGCCTGCTTTCTGCTCGTGGTCAGCTTCTACACGCTGCGTGAATACAGTCGCCTCGCCCCCGCCGTAAAAGCCGGCGCCGTTTCATGGAACCGGGCGCTGTCGTATCTGGATTTCGTTGCTGTCATGGGCGCGGTCATGGGGTTCATGGCGGTGGCAGTCGCCGCCCGGATCTCCGTCGTCGTGCCTGAGGGCGTCAAAAGAGTGAAGGGCGGAGCCTTCGGCGATGCCGATTGGCTTTCGATGTCGGCAGCGGCAAAGCTCTTTCCGCCGAATGGCGAGATCATCGTCGGTGAGCGCTACCGCGTTGACAAGGATATCGTCCATCAGTTGCCGTTCGACCCGAACGATCACCGCACCTGGGGACAAGGGGGCAAGGCGCCGCTTCTCACCTACGACCAGGACTTCGATTCCACCCACATGCTGTTTTTCGCAGGATCGGGAGGGTACAAAACGACGAGCAATGTCCTGCCGACCGCGCTGCGGTATACAGGTCCTCTCATCTGCCTTGATCCCTCCACCGAAGTCGCGCCGATGGTGACCGAACACCGCACGCAAGTACTTGGGCGTGAGGTCATGGTGCTCGACCCAAACAACCCGATCAACGGATTCAATGTCCTCGATGGCATTGAGCACTCTCGGCGCAAAGAGGAAGATATCGTCGGCGTTGCTCATATGCTTCTCTCCGAAAGCCAGCGCTTCGAATCTTCGACGGGCTCCTACTTTCAGAACCAGGCGCACAACCTTCTGACTGGTCTGCTCGCCCATGTCATGCTGTCGCCGGAATATGCCGGCCGACGAAATCTGCGCAGTCTGCGCCAGATCGTTTCCGAGCCGGAGCCGTCGGTGCTTGCGATGCTGTGCGACATCCAGGCACATTCCAAATCTACCTTTATCCGGGAAACGCTCGGCGTCTTCACCAACATGACCGAACAGACCTTTTCCGGCGTCTATTCGACGGCCTCGAAGGATACGCAATGGCTCTCACTGGACAGTTATGCCGCTCTCGTCTGCGGCAATGCCTTCAGGCCGAGCGATGTCGTTAGTGGCAAGAAAGACGTGTTCCTCAACATACCGGCGTCTATCCTGCGCTCTTATCCCGGCATCGCGCGCGTCATCATCGGCTCTCTGGTCAACGCCATGGTCCAGGCCGATGGCAACTTCAGCCGCCGAGCGCTCTTCATTCTGGATGAAGTCGACCTGCTCGGCTATATGAGGGTGCTGGAAGAGGCGCGCGATCGCGGTCGCAAATACGGCATCAGCATGATGCTGCTTTACCAGTCTGTCGGACAGTTGGAGCGGCACTTCGGAAAAGACGGCGCCACCTCGTGGATCGACGGCTGCGCCTTCGCCTCCTATGCGGCAATCAAGGCCCTCGATACGGCGCGCAATGTCTCGGCCCAATGCGGGGAGATGACCGTCGAAGTGCAGGGGCGCTCCCGCAACCTTGGCTGGGATGTAAAAGGCGGTGGCCCGCGCAAATCCGAGAGCATCAATTTCCAGCGCCGACCGCTAATATTGCCCCATGAGATCACCCAGGGGATGCGCAAGGATGAACAGATCATCATAGTACAGGGCCACAATCCGATCCGCTGCGGTCGGGCGATCTATTTCCGGCGCAAGGAGATGGATGGGGCGGCGAAGGCGAACCGTTTCGTCAAACCGATGCGGTAAGGACAAAACTACGGAGTCGGGTAGCAACTGCCACCAGACTCCCAGCTGCTGATCTCTTAGAGCCTGCTGCTTTCATACGGAAGCATATCCTGAA
>NZ_JBOBHU010000049.1:0-10964 GCF_050587665.1 Rhizobium sp. Nf11,1
AATGCTCAGAGCACACTGTCTTGACCAGTTCGAGCAGGAATGCTGTTTGCTCGCCGAGCATCCGAGCGCCTCCTCGCTGATCTCGAAATGCTTGGAATAGCGGGCCTTCACATATGCCTCGTTCAGCGTGTTGAACCACGCCCGCTCACGATGCTGATCACGAGGAAAGGCCTCGGCCAGGCGCCGGTCTTGCTCTTCGGCGAGGGAACGGATGAATTTGATGTTGTGGGAGGGCGGGCCGTAATTAATGAGCGTTAGCAGCACACAGGAGTAGGCCTTGCTCGATGGATTGATGCAGCTCGAATGCTGCGTTCTCTGCAAAGTCCCGCTCAATCGCTAGCGTTGCCATTTGGAGAAAGCGCGTGGCCGCCCGGAATCTTTGGTCGAAATGCCCGTCCGCAAGTTTGAAAAAGATCTGCCGCGGAAAGAAGTTTAGGCTCGGCGAGCGGCTCTTCATCGAGTTCGTAGAGAACGATGCCTTCCTTCCTAATGTCGGAGAAGAAGTATTGCCCTTCCTTCAGATAGTTGTTCACCTCTCGCCTGGAGTGGACAATGAAGCTCACCGGAGTTTCGATCGCCTTGCGGCAGACCTCACCGATCGGCGCCCCGTCCTCCGCCTGCTTCAGCACGAACGCGATCTGCGCTTCCGAAAACTTCGAGGCCTTCATGAAATTCTTCTCTTCTGCCCAATAGGGATCATAAGTGGAAAATTCCAAGTCTGAATGGCCTAATTTAACGGGAGCACGTCACCGCAGATGGAAGGCCCGTCGAACACGCGCAATCGGATCCACTCGCTTCAACTCCCGGCCATCCGCCGCTAAAAGCCGGATGGTCAGATGAAATCTGAGGGGGTCAAATTGGACGCCGATTACCCCGCCAAGTGGTCAAAATTGCACGCGAAACACAGAGGGGCATGCGCTAGGCCAAAAGCTTCGTGAGATGGACGGACCCTCCGGAACGGCACTGACAAGCCTCTACCGGCGTGCCGAATCTGTTTCCGCCCTTGTCTGAGGACTGGTTGCGTCGCCGCGCCCGCGGCCATCATCAGGCCGAAGAGGTAGCCAATCTTCAATGCGGTTCATCTGCGATGCGAGCGACAAGATGCAGCTTGGATTTGCCGCTCTGCCTCCTTCACGACCTCGCGGTAGCGGTGCGGCCATTGCGTCCTGCCCCGCTTTGGTCCTGCCAGGCTCGCGCCGCTCGCAACGGCTTCGCCGTCCTCCACTTCGTTGCGGCCCTGCGGGTGCAGGCAGCGCTTACTGCCTGGCTTTCGGCCCGCGTAGCAGGTCGCGATGGCCGCGGCCTCCAAACGGAGGTTCAGATATGAGCACGCAGCAATCCAATCAACGATCCGATATTTACAGTCGCATCACCGCCAAGATCATTGCGGATCTCGAACAGGGCGTACGGCCATGGATCAGGCCCTGGACGACGAAAGATGCGACAGCCGAGGTCAGCCGGCCACTGCGCCATAACAGCCAACCCTACACCGGCATCAATGTTCTGCTCCTCTGGTCTGAAGCGATCGCGCGCGGCTTTGCGTCATCGACGTGGATGACCTTTCGCCAGGCAAAGGAGCTCGGCGCCGCCGTCCGCAAGGGCGAAACCGGCACGACCGTTGTCTTCGCCAGCTCATTTATTCGCGCCGAGACGACGGAGACAGGCGCGGAGATCGAACGGGATATTCCATTCCTCAAAACTTACACGGTATTTAACACCGATCAGATCACCGGTATCGATGGGCGGGCCGGATGCATTGAGCCCGTCCAGGATCCGCTGAGCCGCATCGGCGATGCCGGACGCTTCTTTGCCAATACCGGCGCACTCATACGGCACGGAGGCTCGGCCGCCTATTATGCTGCTGCCCGTGATTACATCCAAATGCCACACCTGGATGCCTTCCGCGACGACGCGTCTTATGTCGCCATCCTGAGCCACGAGATGACGCATTGGACCGCGGCACCCCGAAGGCTCGATCGTGATCTCGGCCGCTATGCGAAAGACCGGAGCGAACGCGCTCGCGAGGAACTCATTGCCGAACTCGGCAGTTGCTTTCTCTGCGCCGATCTTGGCATCGTTCCGGAGCTTGAACCACGCCCCGACCACGCAAGCTATCTCGATGGCTGGCTCAAGGTTCTCGGCAACGATAAGCGGGCAATTTTTTCAGCGGCAGCTCATGCGCAGCGGGCCGTCGATTACCTGCATGACCTGCAGCCGGACCTCAATGAGGGGGAGGCGGCGTAAGCCGTCTTTTCCTCAGCCATTCACACCGGATAACTCCAGCGGCCGATGCCTCGCGCGCTTGCGGCCGTCGAGATCTCGGCTTGAGTCAGTTCTTCGCTAACGCGCCCTTGAAATATGCCTGCTCCATCTGCTTGGCAACCGCCTCGGCAAGATCGATGGTTTAACCTATCAGGAAAACATGCGCAGCGAATGGTAAAGTCTCTGTTCGAGACCAGTGGTTTAAATTAGCATCATCACCTGGATGGAGCAATTGAGCATCGGCTGAACCAACGCTTTGGCGATGCTGGAAAGGAAATCGGCTGCTGTGAAGCAGAGTTCATGCGGATCACGGCAAACAGGGCATTTCACCCTCGGCCACACGCCAGATCCATGGCGCCATCTCTGGCCTGGCCGCAATCATCTCGCTCAGAGCAACCTCATAGTCTTCGTCGACATTCGTGGGAACGATGAACAGCGCCACGGGCGACGGCCTTGCGTCTGGCAATGTCACGGAGGCAATCGGCTGACCATGTGAAAGATCGAAGCGCAATCCCTTTTTGCTTCTGCGCTTTAACCCGGCGAGCCGTTCGAGGAGCCGCTGTTCGTAGATGGTTTCGAACGGGATCCAGTTCTCGTTCACCACCATCATCGCCACTTCCTCCACAGATGCGATCCCTACGCTCGAAATGCCGAAAGTGGCGATCACGATAAGATGGAACACTTCGTTTGATCGCCACAGTTCCAGCTCGGTGTCATATCGTCCATTCAACCGCTTCCATGCTCCCTCATCGATCATGAGAGGAAAGGGGAGGTGGCGAACCAGGATTTTCTGGCTGTCGCGGGCTGGCGAAAACTCCTTTACCTCCGCGATGATCAACATCAGTTTGCGCGGTCCCGGTCCATTTGCCTTGGCTCCGGCCAAAGTTGCAGCACGCCGGGCGGAAATTCCTTCCTTGTCATCCTGATGATACACTTCCGGGATAAACAGGATGTCGGTGAGGGGGCCGCCGTGGACCATCATCTGTCTTGCGGCATTCTGCAGGCTGCTGCGGACGCGGCCCCAGCCGCGCCTTCCAGCCCATAGCGACGTCCATTCCGTAAGCTCTCCCATATCCCAGAGATAATGGAGCATTGCCCTCAGCGAGAGTTTTTTGGGATCGCTTAGTACCCTTTCTGATGGGTCTGAAGGCGCCTTCGATGTCGATCGGTTCGCCCGTTTCGAGAGAGAGAAATCAAGTTTCAGCGTCGTTGCACCAGTCGCCGCGTCAATCTGGATGGCGTTCCCGATCAACGGCCCGAGGCCGGATAACTCATACGGCGGGTCGTAAGATGGGCATCCGGGATCATGCTGCCGGCCTGAGAGCGGCATGCGTTTGACTAGGAATTGGCCATCCATCCGGGCGATGTACATCGGCACCGGCGGCTCCCTACACTGGCAAAGTGGCCTGAGCTTATGTTCGTAAGCGTGTTTGAGCTGCGGCAGAAACTCTGGAGAACTGTCATCGAACGCCCGGTTGCCGATCAAAAACTGTCGCACGCGGTTCCTCCCTCGTCTGACCACAGGTTGATCGAGCCGTATGAGAAGGCGTAGCACGAGCTTCGTGGATTATACTATCGCAAAATAGTTAGTATAGAAATATCACAGCCGCTGGGGCTGATGTCATCGCCATAGGCAGGAAAGGGGAACTGCTGCGAGCCGATCGCCGAATGGCACGACATCGGCGCGGCCGTAAAGAACCATGCCGAAGGTAAACTTCTGTCCACATGCGTCCGCAGCGAGCGCCAGCATAAAGTGAGCTCTAATCGCGTGCTGCTCAGCCCTTCAAGCCGGCCTCAGCTGTCGGTCTGGGTGAAAGAGGAAGAGGAGGGCGGGCAAGGGTTGGCTTGGCGGGTTGGAGAGCGCCGCCGCGGGCTGGCTCTTTCCTTGCTCCCGACAGGTTTCCCATGAACGTGATTTCTTCCGCGGCCGTGAGCGCTAGCATGTCCTTGCATGATTTGCTTCGACCGCCGAGCCGTACGGGCTTCATTTTCGAACCCCGCAACATATTCCGTTTGTGACTTGCTCGCATCCTGTTGCTTTGTGATCTCATGCGGCTTGGTTCTGCTGATGAGTCCAGCCCAGATCGTTCGCGGTCGCGTGATTGCGATGGTTGATGTGCCTGGCGACCATCGACGGCTCAGATGGTTGGGCGAGGGCACGGTTGGGGAAAATCACCCATTCGACGCCCACGCGAACAACCTTCACCCGGGGTTGTCGCACGGTTTGCAGCGGCAATGCGGTCGCCGCGGCGCAGTCGCGGATCTGCGAAGGATGACATGAATAAGGGATGTGCTCGCCGCCTGCCGCAGTTGGGAGCGGGCGCGGGCGTTTTATTGATCGACAAGCGTGCGAACCGCCCGTGGAGTACGCCGCCGATATCCCGCAACGCTGGACCGGGGGCTATGATGGTTTGTCGCAGCCTTCGTTTACTCTGAACCATTCCCGTTATATGTCGCTCGTATAGACGACCGCCTGCTTTTGCGGTCAACCCCTGAAGGGGTAAGACTTGCCCGAAGTTTTTGCAAAATTCGATTTCGGTCCGTTTGTCTTGGCGGAAAATAGAATTTTGCAAAAATTCCGGGCGAGCTGACCGCAGCAAGTCGGCCGTCTCTTAGTGCGCCATCGGGAATGGTCCCGAGCAACCGAAGGAGACAGAACCATGGCCACCACGATCGCAACGCTCACGCAGAAGACCGACGGCACCCTCGAAGGCATCTTCAGCACCATCCGGATCAACGCCCCGATCGCCATCGTCCCGAACGCCAGCAAGGCCAGCGAGGAAGCCCCGGACTACCGCGTCATCCACCGCAAGACCGGCTTCGAGATCGGCGCCGCCTGGAACCGCATCGCCCGCCAGACCGGCGAGGAATACCTCTCGGTGAAGCTGGAGGCTCCTGAGATCGGCGTGATCTTCGGCAACCTCGCACCGGCACCCGGCGGCGATTCTAGCAAGAAGGTGATCCTCTGGAACAGCCCGAACTGAAGAGCGACTCGAGCGGCCCCGAGCAATCGGGGCCGCCTTCGCCGTGTCTCGGTTTGTTGCGTGCAGTATCGGGAGTGAAGCGGGCGTCGAGCCCGCTTTTACTCCTCCTGTCGTGCCACACGAGACCAAGGACTGTCTGCTCAGATACTTGAAGTCTGCCGTGAGGCTCGTGCCGCCTCAAGGAACTTCGCGGCCCCTCCAATTTTCAGCCGGCGCCCTGAAGGGCTCCTTCAGAAAATCGGTTCCTCCGCTCGCCGGCTCCGCCGGTCGCTGACGCGATCCTTGACCCGGCCCGAGCCTCACGACCCAGGTCGTCATCTTTCACATCATTCAGGAGATGACGACGATGACGATTGCACTCGAAATTCAGATTGAAGAACTGCGCGCCGAACTCAGAAACGCCGATCCGGCCGAGCGTCGCCAGATCGAAGCGGAGCTGGAGATCGCTCAGGCCGAACTGACGATAGCGCTCGCTGAGCAGGAGGGCACCATCGATGCTGCGCCACCCTTCTGAGCGCGGCGTTTGCCTGCTTGCCTGGGCCCGAACGCCGGATCGACCGGCGTGCCGACCCGAAGCTGCGCTTGACACCAATGATCACGGGCTACGATCAGAAGTGTTTCCGCAGAAAGCCCAGGCCATGGGTTCACATCGTGCTTTCGTGTTCGGTCCATAACCACGTGCCCGTTTTGATCGGAGAAGATCGAGGAACATATGAACGGCATCCTCTTCCTTGTCGAAGTGATGTACCATGGCCTGTCCGGCCGTTCCGATGCGTCCCCATCGCCGTGTCAGGCAGGGCGTGCCGAACAGCGTTGCTTCGATCGCGAGCGCATAGAAGCGCGCCATATTTTTCGTCGCGTCCGTTCGTTCGATGTAGAGCTGATAGGGTTGAGCGAGCATGGCGGAAGAATCGCTTGTTCCAGCTTTTGCGTCCAACGACACTTGTGAATCGGTCGGCCCCCTCCGATTCATTTTCGTGATGATCTTCGAAGGTGATGATCGTGGATTTGGGCGAACCGGCCGATGGCCGGTCGGGTGCTATTCGCTTCGCTCACGAAGTCCACGGTCTTCGCCTCGGATCACGTCCCCTCTCGCGGGATGATGTGAGCCAATTGACCAGTCGCAGGCTGGGGTTCTATCCTCGACACTTCCTGCCGGCTCACGCCGGAAACGGTCGCGTCCCCTTCGGGTCCGCGGGTCTTCTTCTCTCAGACGTCCTATTTTACTCCAGCAAATCCGGCGTCAAGGACGGCGCGGTCTCCCCCAATTTTTCCGCCGCTGCGTCTCACTGCGCTCTGGAAAAACATCCTCAATATCGAAGATTACGAGCGGCTGATGAAACAGTCGGACCGGCGCACCGTCGGGGCCATCGAAGCGATCTCCGATGAGCTGTTTGCCGAGTTCGGAAATGCTGTCGAGGCCTATGCCGCCGAGGACGAGGCAGGCCGCTCATGACCTACGAGCTGATCCAGACCGCAAGCGTCATACGCTATCCTTCCAATGGGCGCGAGAGGGAGCGGCCGATCGCAGTCGGTGTGTGAATGCCGCGGCCGGACGGTGATCTGGTTCTCTTCTTTCCATCACCACAAAGCAGCCAGAGGCATCGCAGTTCGCCGCGGAAGTGCCGGCGATCGAAAAGCGCCGTGCCGGCCTCGATGCCGATCGTAGGCTTTGGATCATCTTTGATGAGATCAATACCGACATCGTGGGAAACTCATTCTATCTTGAACCCGAGCCGCCAACTGGCCGCTTCAGCAAGGCTTTCTTCATGCCGCTGCTGGCGAATTCATCAGTCGCCGCAAGTCTGCCACGGAGGTCAGCCGATTCCGCTGAGCTCTCGCTTGCAATAGCCTCGTTACCGCACAGCTTCGATCGTCACTGCACGGGTTTGACGAAACGATTGACCTTGGCAGCCCGATCCATTTCCTTTCGTCGGAAATTGATCGCCCGACCGCAGCGGATCGGACTATGCCCCTGGACAATGATGATCTGTTCGTCCTTGCGCATCGACTGGGTGATCTCGTGCGGCATGATCAACGGCCGGCGCTGGAAATTAACGCTCTCCGACTTCCGCGAGGCGTTATTCTTCGTGTCCCAGCCGATATTGCGGGAACTGCCCTTCACCTCCACCGTCATCTCGCCGCATTGCGCCGAAACATTGCGCGCCGTGTCAAGCGCCTTGATCGCCGCATACGAGGCGAAAGCGCAGCCATCAATCCATGATGTCGCGCCATCCTTCCCGAAATGCCGCTCCAACTGCCCGACCGATTGGTACATCAGCATCATGGAGACGCCGTACTTGCGGCCGCGATCGCGCGCCTCCTCGAGCACCCTCATGTAGCCGAGAAGATCCACCTCATCGAGCATAAACAGCGCCCGGCGCTGGAAGGCGCCATCGGCCTGCACCATCGCATTGATGAGCGAGCCGATGATGATGCGCGCGATGCCGGGATACGAGCGCAGGATCGACGCCGGGATGTTGAGGAAGACGTCTTTCTTGCCCGAGACGATGTCACTCGATTTGAACGCATTGCCGCACACAAGCGCGGCATAACTGTCGAGCGACAGCCATTGGGTATCCTTCGATGCTGTGGAATAGACGCCACTGAAGGTCTGCTCGGTCATATTGGTGAAGACGCCAAGCGTTTCGCGGATGAAGGCCGAGGTGGAATGCTCCTGAATGTCGCGCAGCATCGCGAGCACCGAGGGCTCCGGCTCAGAAACGATCTGGCGGAGGCTGCGCAGGGTTCGCCGTCCCTCATATTCCAGCGAGAGCATCACGTGGGCGAGCAGGCCGGTCAGAAGGTTGTGCGCCTAGTTCTGGAAGTAGGATCCGGTCGAGCTTTCGAAGCGCAGGCTTTCCGACAGCAGCATATGCGCAATGCCGACGATGTCCTCTTCCTTTTGCTTGGATGCTTCGATCCCGTCGAGCACGTTGAAGCCCATGATCGGGTTCGTCGGGTCGAGCACCATAACCTCGCGGCCAAGGGCGCTAGTGCGGTGTTCGGCCACCATTGGCGCGACCTCGGTGGATGGATCGAGGCAGATCAGCGGTCCCCTGTAGCGTAGTGCCGTCGGCACCACATTGCTCGTCGTCTTGTATCCACCCGACCCGGCAAAGAACAGCATGTGCGTGGAATCAAAGTCCTGTTTGTAGGTGAGCAACGGGGCCTTGCCGCCTTTCCCCCATGTCGCCAGATCGTTTGGATCGAAGGGCAGGTGGTGGACGATTTCCTTGTCGACTCGGTAACGCTCGCCGATGACGGGAACAAGCCGGCCATATTCGCGCAGTGCATAAAAGCCGGCCACAGCCAGAAAGCAGACGAGGCTCGCTATTGCCACCGGCCTTCGCCGGTGCAGCGGCAGAGCCCATACCGTCAATAGCCCCGCGAGTGGCCCGAACAGAAGCGCCGGCAGAGGCGCGGCCCGCAGGAGCAAATATCCGGTCTTGCCTGTCATGCCGGCGGCCAGTTCCTCCCACCCCCAGCTGACGACATAGGCGGCAAGAGTAGTGACAGCGATCGGCACCAGAACGAGCAACAGGCTCGGATGCGGTTTCCTTCGCTTGGTCATTCGGGCGCCTCCACGATGCCCCGCGAACCGCCATCGAGCTTGGGGATCTTGAATGCTTCCTCTCCGCAAGCGTCGATACTCCGATGAACCCGGGGCGATCCTTGCCAGTTCGGGAAAGCCGCCGAGCAGGAATGCCCGGTCAGCCCTCGTGAGGCCGGCCTTGACGACCAGGCCGCCGAGCAAAAACCTTTCGCGCGCCTCATGCTTGCGATCAGCTGTCACGAGACACCTCCGCCGGCGCTCCAGTGCCGCCAGCTGCTGGTCGACGCGGCGAACCAGATGCGCCATCAGTCCGCTTCTTCTCTCCTTTGCGAAATCGCGCCGCGATCTCCTCGACGAGCGGCCAGATTATACTAACTAGAATAAAATAGTTAAATCGGCTATTTTGCATCAATCTGAAAAAGTCGCAGCCGCAATTCCGATCGATAGGCGCGTTTCGGAAAAGCGGCATCGGCCCGGCGGTCCGATCGATTTGAGGGCGCAATATACGTCGCTCGCGCGACGTGCTTGGAAGGTGTGCGGAGCCGCTTGTGGCAATCATGTTCGTCAGGGCGCAGGTGATCAGCAGGGGAGCGGGGCGCAGCATCGTCTCGGCCGCCGCCTATCGTCATCGCGCCCGGATGATAGACGAGCAGGCCGGAACGTCCTTCAGCTATCGTGGTGGGTCGCGGGAACTGGTGCATGAGGAACTGGCGCTACCCGATCAGATCCCGGCTTGGCTGACGGCGGCGATCGGTGGGCAATCCGTCGCCGGCGCCAGCGAGATACTCTGGAACGCGGTCGACTCTTTCGAGAGCAGGGCCGATGGGCAGCTCGCCCGCGAGCTGATCATCGCGCTGCCGGAGGAGCTGACGCGGGCGGAGAACATCGCGCTTGTCCGGGAGTTCGTCCGGGACAGCTTCACATCGATGGGAATGGTAGCCGACTGGGTCTATCACGACAAGGGCGGCAACCCGCACATCCATCTCATGACCACGCTGCGTCCGCTGACGGAGGACGGCTTCGGCCGGAAGAAGGTTCCTGTTCTTGGCGAAGACGGCAAGCCGCTACGCATTGTCACGCCCGATCGACCGAATGGCAAGATCGTCTACAGGGTGTGGGCAGGTGACAAGGAAACCTTGAAGGCCTGGAAGATCGCCTGGGCGGAAACGGCGAACCGACATCTGGCGCTCGCCGGTCATGAGATCCGGCTCGACGGTCGTTCCTATGCCGAACAGGGGTTGGACGGCATCGCGCAAAAGCATCTTGGGCCGGAGAAGGCAGCGCTCGCGCGCAAGGGCAGGGAGCTTTATTCCGCACCGGCCGATCTCGCCCGCCGCCACGAGATGGCAGACCGGCTGCTGGCGGAGCCGGAGCTTTTGCTGAAGCAGCTCGGCAATGAGCGCTCGACTTTCGACGAGAAGGATATTGCCAAGGCGCTGCATCGATATGTCGACGATCCGGCAGACTTCACCAATATCCGCGCCCGGCTGATGGCGTCGGATGAACTGGTGATGCTGAAGCCGCAGGAGTTCGACGGAGAAACGCTTAAGGTCGCAGCCCCGGCAGTGTTCACCACGCGGGAAATCCTGCGCATCGAATATGACATGGCGCAGTCAGCGCGGGTTCTGTCGGAGCAAGCAGGCTTTGGGGTATCGGCTCGGCAGGTCGATGCGGCGATCGAGCGCGTCGAGAGCGGCGATCCCAAACATCCCTTTCGGCTCGATGCGGAACAGGTCGACGCCATCCGCCATGTCACCGGCGACAGCGGCATTGCCGCCATTGTCGGGCTGGCCGGCGCCGGCAAGTCGACCCTGCTTGCCGCAGCACGGGTGGCCTGGGAAAGCCAGGGCCGGCGGGTGATCGGTGCAGCCCTTGCCGGGAAAGCAGCGGAGGGCCTGGAAGACAGTTCCGGCATCAGATCGCGAACGCTCGCCGCCTGGGAGCTTGCTTGGGCCAGCGGCCGCGAGTTGCTCGAACGCGGCAATGTGCTCGTCATCGACGAGGCCGGCATGGTGTCGTCGCAACAGATGGCCCGTGTGCTTGACATCGTCGAGGAGGCGGGCGCGAAAGTCGTTCTCGTCGGCGACGCCATGCAGCTACAGCCGATCCAGGCGGGGGCCGCCTTTCGGGCGATCAGCGACCGCATCGGTTTTTCCGAGCTC
>NZ_JBOBHU010000050.1:0-8000 GCF_050587665.1 Rhizobium sp. Nf11,1
AGGCTTTCCGCCTGCGGCAGAACCTTCCGTTTTTTCCCCGTCACGACCCCTTGACCCGCCCGATGCATTCCCAGCCCCACTCTCACCGATCTTCGTCCTTCCGTTCGCTGACCTCCTCACACGCCGACGATCCGTCCTGACTTCAGCTCAGCCATCTTACGCTGCCGCCAGAGCGGAATCCTTGTAATCTTCGTTCTTGGTCATCATTGCCCAGATGGATCGAGCCATTTTGTTGGCGAGGGCGATCGCAACGAGCATACGAGGTTTGCGCGCCAGCATCCGTGCCAGCCACGAGTTCTCAGGTGGGGCTTTCCGGCATGCCCATCGAATGACGGTCATCGCGCCGATGATAAGAAGCCGACGGATGTCGCGTTGTCCCATCTTCGATGTTCTGCCGAGCACCTGCTTTCCTCCGCTCGAATGCTGTTTTGGCACCAAGCCGAGCCAGGCCGCAAAATCTCGTCCTCTTCTGAAGGTCACCATGGTGGGCGCGAAAGCCTCGACTGCCATTGCCGTAATCGGTCCCATTCCGGGCATGGACATAAGGCGGGCGGTGCTCTGCGAACGCTTCGCTTCCGATCTGAGCGCCTTTTCCAGCGATGCGATCCGAGAAGAGAGCACTCCTATCTGGTCCAGATACAGTCGAGCGGTCTCCACAACGATAAGGTCGAGGCCCGTGTCGTGATCTTCAACAATCTCCGCCAGCAACGCCAGGCTCGCAATTCCCTGCGGTGCGATGACACCATGCTCGGCCAGATGTGCTCGAAGGGCATTGATAAGCTGCGTTCGCTGACGGACGAAGAGGTCCCGCGTCCGGAAGAGCATGGAGCAGGCCTGCTGCGGTTCAGACTTCGGAACGACAAAGCGCATCGACGGCCGGGTCGCTGCTTCCACGATCGCTTCCGCGTCGGCAGCATCATTCTTCTGTCGTTTGACGAAAGGCTTCACGTAAGCCGGCGGGATCAATCGAACCTCGTGGCCAAGCTTGCCGATCTCACGCGCCCAGTAATGCGCTGTGGCACAGGCCTCCATCGCGACCGTGCATTTGGGCAGTTCCGTAAAGAAGGTGACCACCTGGCCGCGAGACAGCTTTCTGCGCAAGACCAAACTTCCATCGCTTCCTGCGGCATGAACCTGAAACACCCGCTTTGCAAGGTCCAGGCCGACGATGCTAACTTCCTTCATGGATGCTCTCTCCTCTAAGTGACGTTCTGGCGAACATCACTCAGGCACATTGCAATGCCGTCGGAGGGGGCATCCACTCCATCAGTTCTCAGTGGCAATCAACAGACTGGCGTTCGACTTAGGGATTTAGCGGATCTAAGAGCTTTCGGGCATATCTCTGCATACACGAGAGAAACCAGTTACTTCAGCACGATCTTTCACTGAAACCGCCTCGAGGTCTCTCCGAGTTGGCATCTGCGAAACAATTCTCCCTCCTCTATTTTTATCCTCATCATTAGAGGCAACGGTGATCTCGCAGACAAGAACAGTTTGCATATTGCGGCCATCTGATTTCCAGATGGCCGAGGTCGTGGGAGGTAGCGGGGCTTCAGTCGAACTTCGGATAGGCAAGGGGATCAATTGCACAGTAACGACTCTCCGCATGACCGGCAGCCGCCTCTTGTTCAATTGACGCTAGCTTTTTCACGGTCAACGTCGGAGCCTGGGACGAACCCCAAGGACATCTCGGATAGAAAACTCGAGTGAATTCGCAGACACCGGGCAAGGTGGAGAGGATGTCGTTGTGAATACGCTCAAACGCGCCGGCATTCTCGACGTCCACACGCATGTAATCGGAACCACGCGCAGCCAATGACACGATCTACGGTCTTGCCGCCTATTTCTACGCCTCCAATCTCAAACGCGTCTGGAAAGTGGCCGAGGCGCTTGAATACGGCATGGTCGGCATCAACACCGGCCGTATGTCGTCGGAAGCAGCCCCCTTCGGCGGCGTCAAGCAGTCAGGGATCGGTCGCGAGGGAATCTCGGCACGGCCTCGAGGACTATCTCGAGATGAAGTATCCCTGCATGGGCGGGCTTTAGTCCGCGGGCCATGCTCATCAACGTCACAGATATCCAATGGATTCCGTGGCCGCGTCTTGCTCAATCAGTCAACTCCATTCCGTGACCTGAGTTGCTAGAAGAAGGTGAGTGGTGATCGCAGTGTCCCTTCCGCTTGGCGCATGAACCGCCTCGCTCATTCGGTTCCCACAGGTCACTGCGACGGCACCATCGAAGCCCGCCATTCGTTTCACCGGGGGAAGCGAAGATCTGCTGCAACGGTCGATCGAAACTTGTCGACGCGTAATCCAAACCGCATGCTGTTGACTCACCCCTTCAACCGTTTGAAAAGAAGTTTCCAACCGGGAGCTTACCATGGCGGACGAAGAAAATCTGGAACAGGCCCAGCCCTTGTCCAGGGCCGAGACCAGCGAGACGGCGCATCCCCCGAAGAGGCGCACATCATCGGCGAAGGGGAAACGTTTGTCTGCCGGCGCGAAAGCGAGCAAGGCTGGGCCGCCTGCGAACAGTGTGCGGCAGCGCCGTTACTCCGACAGCAAGCGCGCCGAAAAGCTCGCGCAGATCGAGGCGCGCGCATCGGCCGGCGACACCCTGAAGACGGCGATCAAGGACGCCGGGATTTCCGAGCAGACCTATTACCAATGGAAACGGACCGCCGGCGCGGTGGAGGCGCCCGCCGCCAAACCCCAGCCAGACGCCAGGGTCGAGCCCAGCGCCGGCGTCGATACTCTGGCGGACCTGGTCGCGCTCGAAGAGGAAAACAAGCGGCTGCGCCAGCAGCTCGCGGAAAAGCTTCGCGCTGAGAATGCCGAACTGCGCAAGCGGCTCGGTCTGGACTAGGCTGACAGGCTATACCGCCTGCGTTGCAAAAACGCACGCCTTTGCCTATCTGTGCGGCGAACCCCACGTGTCACGGGGTCACGTTCCTTCATTTCCGGATAAAGGTCTGTATGAAAGCAAGACGCAATTTCATTGTCGAATTCAAGTCGGGCCGGCGTCAGCAAAGAGGCCAAGGCGCCTCGATCTGGGGTGATACCGACCTCAAGGCGATCGCGCGTGCGGTGGAATCCGATCTGGCGGTGACCGGCGTTGGCGCTGACGCAGAGCTCGGTGCGGTGCGGCCATCACCTGCACCCCATCGATCCGAGTCCAGAATTCTCGAGACGATCGTGAAACCCGACGAACAACCGTCCGTGGCGGCCCTCGTGAAGGCGACGACCTCTGACTTGCCGACCCAGCCGGCGGATTTGCCACAACCATCAGCGAAAACGGATGACGCTGCAAACGTGCCAGTCCCCGTCCCCGCGCAAGAAGAGACAGCCCCCGCTGCTCCTATGAGGCGCCGCGCTGCCTTGAAAGCGATGGGGCCAAAAAAGAAAACGCCAGCCCGATCCGTTTCCGCGGGGATATCGCAGCAGGCTGGCGCAGAGGACCTCAACGCGCTCGAGGCCGAAAACCGCCGGCTGAAGGCGCTGTGGCGGGCGCATCTGTATGCGGAGAATGCTGAGCTTCGGAACATGTTGGCCCGCCTTTCCGCGATCTAACGCATCAAGACCCTTGCCGTTGACAAGGACGGTCGGCGATCCGGCAGACCGGAGCGATCGATGGCGCAGCGCCGCTCGCGGTCCCGGTTGCGCTCGCTAATGATCGACTGGTCAAAGGTTCAATTCGTTGCCGACGGTGCTGAAGCTCCCGTTTCGTGCCGCGGCCGCGACCTATCGGAGATGACGGAAGCCCATGTTGTACACCTGACCCATTGGTTTGGGAGCTAGTTGATTTCGTAGGGTTGATTGCATTCTTGCCATCGACCGAACAACAGGAGGGCCACCGCCGCGCCGTTGAGTTGCGCCTTAGTCCCAAACATCTCGCCGCTGAGTGAATGTGCCTTGGAGAGGACAAGGGGCCATCGGACGAGCCGATCGCCTCTTGTTTGCAGTGGCTCTGGCTTCGTATCAGGTATGGATGTCGATGGAGGATGCCTGCGATGATGTAGGCGTTGCCAGCCAGCGCCCACTCGATCAGCACCTGTCTTCTTGCTTGCGGCAGCACCCCTCCCAGCGGAAACTGGAGCCTTGGCGTGAGGAACTTAAATGCATTGCCTTTTGGGTCTGGAAGACTGCTCTAATCCAGTCCGTCCCTGTCACAGACGGCCATCGGCTCCGCCCCGTTGGCGACGATGATGCCGCGGGCTATGGCGTAGCAGGGTTCCTCCAGCACCAGGGAGCTTCCGGGGTCGATGAGGACCCGCGAACACAGGCCGATGGCCTGCTGCAAGCCGCTGACGACGCTTAGGGGACTGCTCCCTTTGAGGCGCGGTCCTCTACCGGCGCGGCGCGACGGGCGCCCGCTTGCCGCGGCCCCACAGGATGAAGGCCACGAGGGGAAGCAGGATGAAGTTTAGCGGCAGGGCGGCAAATTCGCCCCGCATGGCATGGAAGATGATTGCGCAGATTTGCAGCAGTGTGCAGCCAAGCGCCGCAAGCACGGTGAGGCGCGGCTGGATGCGGGTAAGAGCAGGCAAGAGGATGCCGATCCCACCCGCTACATCGATCAATCCGGTCAAGCGCAATAGCGATGGGTACTCGACCGGCCATTGGGTCTGCCACATAGCGGCCAGGGCCTCGGCGGGCATGAAGAGTTTCTGGAAACCGAACAGAATGAAGGCGGCGAACATCAGCGTTTGAACGCTCCAGAGGCTGATTTGCAGTACTTTCCCAGCTGGCTGGATGGGAGTGGAGACGGTGTTTGCTTGCATGGAAAGCTCCTGTTTCAGTAAAGCGGCTTCAGGCGGCGATACGAGCGATCCGCGCCCGCGCGGCGGTCACGGCATTTGCGGCGCCATCGGCGCCTCGGTTCACACCTTCGACACGGATCACCTCGACATCGGTGATGCCGATGAAGGCGAGCACTGACTTCAGGTAGGGCGTGGCATGATCAAGCGCTGCCGCCGGGCCTTCGGAGTAGATCCCGCCCGAGGCTAAGACGATGTAAGCCTTCTTGCCCTTGGCCAGTCCCTCGGGACCGCTAGCCGTATATTGGAAGGTCCTGCCTGCCCGGCCGATATAGTCGATCCAGGATTTCAGATTCGAGGTGATGTTGAAGTTAATGAAGGCGGTGCCGATTATCAGCGTGTCCGCCGCCAGAATCTCCGCCACCAGTTCATCTGACAGGCGGAGTGCAGCCGCTTCAGCAGCGTTCAGATCTTCGGCGGCTTTGTGGATTCCGGTCGTGAACCCACCATCCATATGCGGTAACGGGTTGGCGGCGAGGTCACGGTGAACAAGGGCGCCGGTAGGATTGGCTGCCCTTAGCCGTTCGGCAAGCTCGGCGGCGATCTGGGTCGAGAAGGAGCCGGGGCGCGGACTGGCGGTGAGAAGCAGGATGGATGACATGTGCAGTTCCCTTCGAAAGAATGCGGCAGGTGAATTAGCCATGATGTAAAGCTTGCTGGTCATCGGGAAAATCGGCATAAATTCGAACCAACATATCGATACGGTCGATGAGAGATGCAGCCGCACCCAACCTTGGATCAATTTCAGGTATTCCTTGCCGTAGTGGAGAAAGGCAGTTTCTCGGCGGCGTCCCGCGCGCTCAATCGCACGCAATCGGTCATTAGCTATACGATCGCCAATCTCGAGGCGCAGCTAGGAGTGGCGCTCTTCGGCCGTTCCGGGACGAAGCGGCCGCAACTTACAGAGGCTGGCAGGTCCGTTCTCGAGGATGCGCGCCGGTTGCTTGGGGATCTCGATTTGATGCGGGCGCGGGTGAAGGCGCTAAACGAAGGACTTGAGGGAGAGCTGCCCCTCGCCATCAGCAGCGCCGTGCCTTCAGACATCGTTGTCGCTGTGCTGCGCGCCTTCCGAAACCTGTACCCAACCGTGTCTGTGAATGTCACCGTCGGCACGCTCGGGATCGTGATGGATGCGGTCATTACCGGGAGGGCGACCGTCGGCTTCGGCGGCTTTATGGCGACGGGAAATCATCAGATCGTTTCCGAACGGATCGGCCATTCTGCGATGATACCCGTCGCAGCTCCGGACCATCCCCTTGGAATGCTGGACCGGACTATCAGCGTTGCCGACGTCAGGGACGAGACGCAGCTCGTGGTATACGACGCCTCTGGGCTGACAAAGGGACGCGACTTCAACGTCTTCTCACTCAAGACCTGGCGGGTCAGCGACAACGCGACCAAGCATCAGTTTATCCGCGGCGGATTGGGCTGGGGCGGGCTCCCGGCATCCCTGGTCAAGGGTGACATCGCCGATGGCCGCCTTGTCCGGCTTGCGTTTCCCGCTTTCGACCAGGGCGAGTATCCGATCTACGCCATTCACAATGTCGCCAACCCGCCGGGCCCTGCCGCGCGGTGGCTTACCACCGAGGTTCGCGCAAGGCTGTCCAGCGAATTCCACGGCTCGAATGGTGTCGGCACCGATCCGTGACAGCAGGTCCTCAGCGCTCGTGGTTACTCGAGTGCGTGACTGTTCTCTCGAAGAATACTCACCAGTCCGGAAATATAGGTTCAAACAGGAATTGGCCCATACGTCTTCACGTTCTCCATCGACACACAGGTGCGGAAACTTCTGACATTCCCACCTTCGAAGAAAAGGGTTCTTGTAAGCTCGTTGTATTCTGCCATGTCGCGGACGTTGAGGATGAGGATAAAGTCCATTTCCCCCGTCACATAATAGCACTGCTGGACCTGCGGACATTTGCTGAAACGCTCCTTCATCCCGTCGAGAAGGTCCAGCCTTTCGTTGTCGGTGGTGACATGGACAACAATCGTGAGCGGACGACCGATGGCCGTCTCATCCAAGACCGAAATATCGCTACGTATGTACTTCGCTTCACGCAGATGCTGCAGCCGCCGCGCCACCGCGGGCGGAGACAGGCCGATCTTGTCAGCGATGACCCGCTGAGGTGTCTGGTTGTCCTGCTGGACCAGCCGCAAGATTTTGAGATCGAACTCATCAAGGTCGGATGCGATAGTTCGAGCCACGAAAGTCTGCGCACCGACGACAAGGTGCTTCTCGGCACCGACGCTCCCAGTCTTGTGCGCCCCTATCTCAGACTGTGGCGCGACGAGACTGCCACTCCGCTGATCTCGCTTGATGAGGTCCTCCGGCGACCACCGGACGCTCGCGGAAGGCCAGTTTGCGCATCGCGCTCTTGGCCTCGTCTTCGGTCACTGTGACGAACGCGCTGGAGGTCGCATCCAGGATGCGCCAGGCAACCATTGAAGGGGTGTAGCACTCGAGCATCGCCTGGTTCGACGACGACCGTCTTGATGGCCTCGTGCCCTGTGGAGGCCTGGGTCCGCTGAGCACATCTGCTGGCTTCGATCCCACGATGTTTTCGTAGGAGGCCGGATCGGTCGCGCCCTCGGTGTTGATGAGCAGAACCCACGGAAATCCTGTTCCCGGTCGTCATGGGGCTTGCGGTGAAGAAGGGCAATGACGAGTGCTTCGGCCTTCTCTATGGCTAATGCCCGCACTGGCCCGGCTGGGCCTGCCAGGTGCGGATGTCCTTCATCCATGTCAGCGCCATCTCGGGCGCGCCGATCTCAGGGATGACGGCGACCGGATCGCCCTCAAGCGGAACGACCACGAACCACGGCCGGGTCGGGCTTTCCCAGAACTGGGAATCGAAGCCCGTGAAATAGCGGACGTTGGGCGGTGACGAGACGAGCAACGCGTCGAACTTGTGCCTGTGCATGATCTGGCGTGCGCGACCGCCACTTGCTTTCCCAAGCTGGAAACATGGCCGTAGGAGAAGGCGCTGAGAACGGCGCCTATCGCCAACCAGGTGCCCGCATGGAAGAGCGGCGACCAGGCCGGGGCTCCGACGAACGGCTCCAGCCGCCCTGTTTGCAGCAAGAGTTCGCTCACGGGCGAGATCAGGCGGGTTGCCATGAGCCATCCGATGAGGAGTGCAAATGGCGCCATTCTCCGTAGGGCGTCAAGGAGTTGGTCTGCATC
>NZ_JBOBHU010000051.1:0-6471 GCF_050587665.1 Rhizobium sp. Nf11,1
CCATGATGCCGATAAAGGTCGGCAATTGTGCCGGTCTGGCCGAAATGTTCGACCCCCAGCGACTTGACACAGTGACCATAGACGCCTCCAATCCAGGAGAGCGTGGCTGGATGCCCGTCAATCAACGTGACGATCCCGCAATCGCGTGACAAAGGCGCCAGCAGGCGCTCGATGTGGCTCATCGCCCCGACCGCTCCACGTTGTCGGGCGCGTTCAGCAGCTTGCCAGCCGGCATTGAGCCGGTCCGCGGAGGTGATCGCCAGCAATCCGACGTCCCGTCGATCTTCGGCGAGCAAACCGGTTGCGGCGATCGCCTCGGGTGCGACGACGCCCTGATAGGCAATGATCACGCTGGCATTTGGCCCAGGCCGCCGCAACCAGTAGGCCCCATTGATGATGTCTTGCTCCAGCTCAGGAGCCATTTGGCGCGCTGGCTGCTCGAGCGGGCGCGTCGACAGGCGCAGATAAACGGATCCACCGGTCTGATCGCGCAACCACGTGGTTTCATCGGGGTCACCTTCGCCGTCGCGCTGCATGTAGTCGAAGGCGAAGCGCATGATGACCGAAAGCTCGTCGACGAAGGCCGGCTCGAAAGAGCACAGTCCGTCCTGCGCCATACCAATCAATGGCGTGCCGATCGACTGGTGCGCGCCGCCTTCCGGCGCTAGCGTTACGCCGGACGGTGTTGCAACCAGCAGGAAACGCGCATCCTGGTAACAGGCGTAGTTCAACTGGTCGGCCGAGCGGTAGATGAACGGATCATAGACGGTGCCGATGGGCAGCAGCCTGGCGCCGTTGATCGAATGGGAAAGACCAAGTGCACCAAGCATGATCATCAGGTTGGATTCGGCAATCCCCAGTTCGAGATGCTGGCCTTTAGGACCGAACTCCCAGTTGTAGGTCGACGGAATCCGCTCCGCCTTGAAGAGGTCGGACATGCTCTCACGGGCAAACAACCCGCGCCGATTGACCCAGGGGCCGAGGTTGGTTGACACAGTCACGTCCGGAGAGGTCGTGACAATGCGCTCGGCAAGCAGTGTGTCACCACGCGCGATATCGTTCAGAATCTGGCCAAAGCCCATCTGGGTTGAAAGCAGCTTGCCTGGCTGCCCAGGGAAGGGAAGCGCAGGAGGAACCGGGATCGCCGGCGAAGACAGTCTGCGGCGGCCCTCGCTGAAGAACGGCATCTGAGCGACGAACGCGTCGAGCTCAGCATCCGGCATGGTAGCTGCGGACCATTTCTCCCATTCCTGTCCCTGCTTTACGCCCATCTGCTGGCGGAACCCCTCCATTTGCGTGGGAGTCATCTGACCGGCGTGGTTATCCTTGTGGCCTGCAAGCGGCAAGCCATATCCCTTGATCGTATAGCAGATGAAGCAGACCGGGCGGTCGTGCTGCGAAGCTTGTTCAAAGGCCTCGAGCAGGCTTGGCAGATCATGCCCTCCGAGATTAACCATGAGCGCTTGCAGTTGCTCATCGGAACGTCGCTCGATCAAGGCGGTCACGGGCCCCTGATCACCGATCTCGTCCAGCAGTCGCTTTCGCCACGCCGCGCCGCCCTGGAAGGTCAGGGCGGAATAGAGCTGGTTCGGACACGTCTCGATCCACTGCCGCAGCTTGTCCCCGCCGGGCTCGGCAAACGCGGCTTCTTGCAAAGAGCCATGGCGCAGGATCACGACGTCCCAGCCGAAGTTTCTGAATATCTGTTCAAAACGCTCCCAGAGGCCTTCGCGAACGACGGCGTCCAGCGATTGACGATTGTAGTCGACGACCCACCAGCAGTTTCTCAGGCCGTGTTTCCAACCTTCGATCAAGGCCTCATAGATATTGCCTTCGTCCATCTCGGCATCGCCGATCAAGCTGACCATGCGTCCTTCAGGCCGATCGTTCATCCATCCATGTGCGGAGACATAGTCCTGGACCAATGAAGAAAACAGCGTCTGCGCCACGCCGAGACCGACCGAGCCGGTGGAGAAGTCGACGTCATCGACATCCTTGGTCCGTGACGGATAGCTCTGTGCGCCCTTGAAACCGCGGAAGTTTTCGAGCTTCTCGCGGGTCTGGTTGCCTGCCAGATACTGGAGAGCATGGAATATCGGTGCTGCGTGGGGTTTGACCGCGACCCGATCCTGAGGACGAAGCGCCGAGCAGTAGAGCGCGATCATGATGGTGCTGAGCGAAGCCGACGAAGCCTGGTGCCCGCCGACCTTCACCTCGTCCGCTTCGCGGATATGGTTCGCGTGATGGATCGTCCAGGCGGCGAGCCAGGAAACGCAGCGTTCAATTTCCTGCAGGTAGCTGATCTTGGAGCTCATCCTCTGCCCCTTCTTTTACAGGTCGAGTTTCAGAACGCCCGTCGCGCGCGACACGCACGGGATAAAGCGATAGTTACGGGCTTCGTTTGAAAGCACTGCATCGCGATGTATTGGCTGTCCTTCCAAATACCCGCACTCGCAGGTTCCGCAGACGCCGTTCTCGCAGGACGCCATCAGCAACACGCCGGCGGCGCGAATGGCCGATAGCGCTGACTCGTCTGCAGGTACCGGAACGACTGTCCCGTTACGAAGAAGGATCGTGAACGGTTCGGGTGGCGCATTATCCCGGACCGGCGGCTGAAAGGCTTCGAAATGGACCGTGCCATCCGGCCAGTGGCGTGAAGCTTGTGCAACGGCGGCCATGAAGCTGGGAGACCCGCAGTAATAGAGCTGCGCACCATCGGGCCGCGCCAACAACAGGCTATGAATGTCCTGCCGGGTTTCGACTTGATCGTCGAAGTGGAGCCTCAGACTTTCGGAGCCGATGGTGTCCTCCAAGGTCCCCAGCAAAGGTGCGAAGTTCCGGCCTCGCGCAAAATAGTGGAGTTCGAAGTGCTTGCCCTGCCGACACAGAGCCCGAGCCATCGCAAGAATGGGTGTGATCCCGATACCGCCTGCCAGCAAAAGGACCGGCCCGTCACCCTTCCGGAGCGGGAAATGATTGCGCGGGGCGGATACGGGCAGCTCGGCGCCTGGTGCGATAGTTTCGTGGATCCATGCCGAGCCGCCCCGGCCACTGGTTTCGCGCTTCACCGCTATCGTGTAGCGGCTGAGATCTTCCGGATCACCGCAGAGCGAGTATTGGCGTACCTTTCCGTCGGGGAGATGAACGTCGACATGCGATCCTGGTTCGAAGGCCGGCAGAAGAGGCCTGCGCGAGTGCCTCAGCTCGATCACGCGGACGTCGCCCGGCTCGTCGTGGACGCCGGCAACGATCAGTTTCATGATGATACGCGGAGATCCCATGTCGCGTCACTCGTCCATTGGCAGGATCGGGTCGCCAGGACGGATGATACCACCGACCTCGATCGAACAGTTGAGACCGGAACGGTTCAGCAGCCCTTCGTAGAGGCCCGGCATGCCGAGCAGCTCCTCGATGTATTTGCAGGGAAAGTTCATTCGTGCCGCTCGCAGAACCGTCTCACCGACCCGGAAGCGCTTGCCGACGAGGTGGCCGAGCGGAACGCCGCGGGTCGTTAGATTGCGCCTGTGATCTTCGGGCGCGAGCGTGCCCTTGAAACCGGGAATCTTCGGCTCTCCCTTGGCAATCGCCTCCAGGACCTCAGCCTCGATCAGCGTGACTTCACGGACGTCCGGCTTGGGCGAATACGTACCGGTCCCGAGGTAATAGCGGTCGCCCAAAATACCGCGGCCAGCGATGAGCTGCGCCTCCGCCAGTTCTTCCATCTCGTAGGAAGCGGCCGGCGCGATGTGAATGTGGAGCAGACTCCCCTGCCAAGTCATGTATCGGCTCCCGCTTGCCTTCGATCGACATGGATCTCCGCGCCAGTGGCCTACTGCTCTCATCATGGGATCATCCCATGTCTCACCAGTCCCGGCTGATGGGGAAATCTGCCGTGGAACTGGCTTCGTCAACAGTGCCAGTTTATCAGCATGTTCCTAGTCCAGTTCGGCGAAGGTAGAGGCTTGCCACGAGAGGATGCAATAAGATGCTCGGCGAGCCGGGTCTTGCTGTCAGCCCGCACCCTTCACCGCATCGACGGCCGAGGCGACAAGTTGAATGCCCTTCTCGATCTGCCTCGGTGTCAACGCCGAATAGCCCATCACCAAGCCGAGCCGCTCGCGTGGCGCCTCAGTTGCCCCTGGTTCAGAATCGTAGAGCGGTGAAATACCGTAGAGGCCGACGCCGCGTTGGCGCGCGGCATCCATTAGGGCGATCTCAGCTGATCCGGGCAGCCCATTGAACCAGACGACGACATGCAATCCGGCATCCGCACCCTCGACCGTGACGCGGTCGCCGAATGCAGTTTCAAGAGCGCTCAATAATGTCTCACGGCGCTCCCTATTCAGTCGTCTGACGCGACGCACATGGCTCTCATAGGCGCCACTTTCGATCAGTGAGGCGAGCGCCTCCTGCTCGGTCATGGGTGTATGGCGGTCGGTCAATTGCTTGGCGGTTGCGAACACCTCCTGCAATTGTTTTGGCACCACGAGGTAGCCAATGCGCATCATCGGCGACAGTGTCTTTGAAATGGTGCCCAGATAAATGACGTTGCGCCCGTCCGCCAGGCTCTGGAGGGGCGGAACCGGGCTGATGTCGTACCGGTACTCACTGTCGTAGTCGTCCTCAACCACATAGGCGTCTCTATCCCGAGCCCAAGCGAGAAGCTGGTGGCGACGGCTGATCGGCATGACACCGCCCAAGGGAAACTGATGGGATGGTGTTACATAGGTTATCCGGGCGTCGATTCCTGATAAGTCCGGGGTCTTCAGGCCGCCCGCGTCCGCGTCCACTGCCACGGCGGAAGCCCCGGTGCTTGAGAAGATCTGGCGAGCCATTCGGTAGCCGGGATTCTCCATCACAAATGCGCTGTTCGCGTCGAGGAGGATCCGAGCGCAGAGATCCAGCCCTTGCTGGGAACCATTGACGACGATGATTTGTTCAAGATCGCATTGCAACGTCCGTGCCCGCCAAAGGTAACCCTGAAGGGCTTGCCGCAGGCGCCGGGATCCTCGTGGGTCCTCATAGGCCAGCCGCCCGGGTCTTCGGGCAATCACCGAATTGATAGCGCGCTTCCACGCCAGTGCCGGAAAGTCAGATGGGGCAAGATCGCCGTATCGAAAATCAACCGCCAGGTTGGTTGGCAGATAGTCGAGCCACGGCGAAAGCGCCCGAAGTCTTTCGCCGTAAGCAGAAAGCGGCCCGAACGCCTCCTGTGTGGTGTCGGATTCTCGCGGCCGCTGTCTCAGCTCCAGCGCTGTCACACGCGGGCGGGCGCCTTGGCGCAGCTCCACAAAGCCTTCAGCGGCAAGCTGTTCATAGGCAACTGTAACCGTTGTCCGCGACACATGCAGTTCATTGGCCAGGCTGCGTGAGGATGGCAGTTGACTTCCCGCTTCATAGACACGGCCAAGGATCTGACTCTTGAGCGCCTCGTAAATCCTGCGTGCGCCCATCCTGGGCGCGTGCGCTGCCGCCGCTTGGTTTTCCGACTGGACCATATTCTTTCTGCCAAACTGGATGTTTCATGCCGGCCAGTATGATGCCAGTCTGGGCCAAAGCAAAGAGGATACGATCCAGCTATGACAGGCGGCAGCGAGCATGACAAATGTCAGAAGCAATCTGACCACTTTCACGCGGCAAGCTACGCATTCGACACGCGAGCCATTCATCATGCGTTCAGCCCGGTGGACTACAAACGGGCAGTCCAGCCGCCAGTCTTCCTGACCTCGACCTACGGCTTCGAGAGCGTCGAGGCGAATGACGCCGCAGCAGCGCTCGGCGGCAGACTTTATGCGCGGGAATACAACCCGACCACAGAGATTCTCGAGCAGCGGCTTGCGAATCTGGAGGGGGCTGAGGCGGGCCTTGTCGTATCGACCGGAATGGCCGCCTTCGGCACTCTGATCCTCTCATTGCTGTCGCAGGGCGACGAGCTTCTCGTTCACAAGACGCTTTATTCGAATACTGTCGCGATGGTGGAGCAAGGTCTGCCGCGCTTCGGCATCAAGGTCGTTTCCGTGGACCTCTCTGATCCCTCGAACCTCGACGCGGCGATCACGGAAAAGACCAAGCTCGTCTACTTCGAGACACCCGTGAACCCGCTCAGCAGCATTCTCGACATTGCCGCAATCTCAGAGCGCGCGCACGCGCATAGGGTGAAAGTCGCGGTGGACAGTACCTTTGCTTCTCCCGCACTTCAGCGGCCGATCGAGCATGGCGCCGATATCGTGCTTCACTCTCTTACGAAATACATCAACGGCCATGGCGACACCTTGGGTGGGGCGCTACTCGGCGACGCGGAAACGCTCCACCGCTTGCACGAAACCGGTTTGCGTTACATTACCGGTGCGACCTTGGCGCCGCACTCGGCCTTTCTGATCATGCGCGGTCTGAAAACACTCTCGCTTCGGATCGATCGGCACAGCGCCTCGGCTCTGGCGATCGCCCGTACGCTCGAAGCGCATCCCGCCG
>NZ_JBOBHU010000052.1:0-5544 GCF_050587665.1 Rhizobium sp. Nf11,1
TCCTGCGACGTTCATCCATGTCGATCTGGGAGTAGGTGCGCTCATCAGCCATTCCTTGCGAGTGATAACCCATTGGCATCTATCGCAAGTCGCACTTCATCCTTGAACCCACCCGGCTACAGGCGAATCTGGCGTAACCAGCATTATGGAACAATAGCCTTTGCTAGCCGCACGAGGGCTTGCGGAGGTGTTCGCTCGGCGGCGCGCAGCGGATAGCCGGAAGTTCATCCGCCAAGGGCGCTGAGCGTCAGCACGGCTGAGAATGCAACGAGGGTTGCAGATCCGCACCGCCGGGCAAACGAGGGAATCTGTTTTTCACGTCCGAGGATGAGCCTGCCGATCGACAGCCAGATCGAGGAAACGGCCAGGACCACGGATGCGAGAATGGCGATGGAGGCTGTCACAGGCACATCCTGCGCGGCAGGCACCATTGTCAAACCGATGATCAGCGCTTTGGGATTTAACAGCGTCGTTACGGCCAGCTGCCCGACACGCACAGACTCGACGGCACTCGATCCGATGCCCCAGAGCCGCAGCGCCAAGTACAAAACCCAGATCGCCGAGACAAGTTTGACGCCTTGCGAAACCAGAGGGTGGTTACGGAGAAAAGAAGCGGCCAGACCGGACGCCGGAAGGACGATCGCAAGATAGGCGGACAGGACGGTGGCTAGCAGCGCGATGGCGCGTCCGGAGGTCAGCCCCTGAGATGCCATCGCCAAAATGGCGTTGGTCGGTCCGGGCAGGATGAGAAGCGTGAAAACGCCCGCTGCGAAAGGCAGAAGTTGCACTGTTACAGTCTCCGGTTTCTTTCGCTTCTTGCATGGCCGCGCCTGCCGGTCGTTGACAGAGATCATTTGCGGGCCGGAACATCCGGGCACTCCGGACGTTTATTGCGGTTATGTCAGAGGTAAGCGCCATGCCCGGCATGATCAGGTTCATGCTCACTCGATTGGCCACGGGCTTTGCAATCGGATGCGCCGTGGGATTCTTCGTCTGGCAGAACGGTTTTGCTGCGGCGGGCGCGCCTCAGAATTATCTCGCTCAGGGCCTGTTCATCTACCTCTTTGCGAGCACGATCGGCATGGGCTATCTCGCGACGGCTCTCCTGCTGGAAGAATAGCACCGGAAGATCAAAGTCCTGCTGCGCGGACGCCAGACAATCGCCAATCATGCAGCGTCCTGTTCCGGTTCAAGACCGGCCGGAATCTTGAACTGCAGTTCCGCCAAGCGCGTATAAAGGCCGCCTTGGCGCATGAGCGAGGCGTGCGTCCCCTCTTCCACGATCCTGCCTTTGTCCATCACCAGAATCCTGTCCGCCTTGAGCACGGTGGCGAGCCTGTGCGCGATCACGATCGTGGTCCGCGCCTCCATCAATTCCCCAAGGCCGCGCTGGACGAGCGCCTCGTTTTCCGCGTCCAGCGATGCCGTCGCCTCGTCCAGGAGCAGAATCGGAGCGTTCTTGAGCATGGCCCGTGCAATGGCCAGCCTCTGTCTCTGTCCGCCCGACAGCGTCAGCCCACGCTCGCCGAGAACCGAGTCGTAGCCGTTCGGCAGCTTCGTGACGAAACCATGCGCCTGTGCCTTGATCGACGCGGCGATCACGTCTTCGCGCAGCGCGTCCGGCCTTCCCAGCCGGATGTTGTCGTAAACGGAGGCGGCAAACATCGTCACCTCCTGCGGGACAATGGCGATTTCCTTGCGCAGGGTCTGCGGCGGGATCAGACCAAGTTCCCTGCCATCGATGGAAATGCTGCCCGTCTGGTTTTTGTAGAAGCCGAGGAGCAGGGAGAAAACAGTGCTCTTTCCGGATCCGGAAGGGCCGACCAGGGCGACGGTTTCGCCTGGCGAAACGCGAAAGGAAAGGCCGCTCAGAACCTCTTTTTCCGGTGCGCCCGGATAGGAAAAACGCACGTCATGCAGTTCCATGCCTCCGTGGATGGGTGTGGGGAGCGACATGCAGGTTTGCGGTTCGCGCTCGTCAGTCTGTTCGTTCAGCAGTTCGAACAGCCGTCCGGCGGCGCCGGCTGTCTGCGAAAGTTCTCCCCAGACTTCCGACAGCGAGCCGAGAGAACCGGCTGCGATCACCGCGTAGATGAGAAATTGGCTCAGGCTGCCAGCCGAGAGCGTTCCCGCCAGCAGCTTATGGGCGCCGAGCCACAGCACGCCGACGACGCTGACGAAGACCAGCGTGATGGCAATGGCAGTCAGCAGGGCTCTTGCCCGGGAGGCCGCGACCGTCCGGTCGAAGGAAAGTTCGACATCGCGCCCATATTTCTGCCCTGCAGCATCTTCGCCGTTGAAGGCCTGTACGGTGCGGCTTGCCGCGATGATCTCGCTCGCATAGGCCGAAGCCTCGGCAAGTGCATCCTGTGCGATCCGGGACTTCTTTCGCACCGAGCGACCGAACAGAACCAGAGGGGCCACCACCAGGGGAATGGCCCCGAGAGCGATGGCCGATAGGCCGGGACTGGTCACGAACATCATGGCCAGGGCGCCGAGGCAGAGGATTGAATTTCTCAAAGCCACTGACGCCGTAAGACTGATGGCGGACTTGATCTGGGTCGCATCCGCCACGAGGCGCGAGGCAATTTCGCCCGAGCGGTTTCGGTCGAAGAATGCCGCCGGAAGCCGGATGATATGGTGGAAGACCTCGAGGCGAAGGTCGGTGACCAGCCGCTCGCCCAATGTGGTGACGAAGTAATAGCGCGCTGCACTTGCTATCGCCAGCGCGACGGCGAGAGCGATCAGCATGAGAAAATAGCGATTGATGAAGGCTCCGTCCGCCTGGTTGAAGCCGTGATCGACCATGCGCCGCACAGCCATCGGCAGGGCGAGCGAGATGAGCGCTGCCGATGTGAGCGCCAGAAGAGCGCAAACCGAGAGCGACCTATGGCGGCGAAGACGCGGAAGCAGGCTGAAGAGCGGAGTGAATGTGCGGTTCCGCGAAGGGGATTCTTTCTCGCCCTCCTCGCTGATGGCGGAGGCTGTTTCTGATGAGATGGCGGCTTGCCGGTCATGCGGGGCTATCATCAACGCGTTGTCTCCTCGGTGCTTGCTTCGCGCCTTGTCCCGCGAGCCGCACGCTAAATTCTTGATTACGGTCAATATTGGGCATTTTCCCGTGTGTCAGGCTACCATCCGCGCCAGCGCGCAGCGTGACCAGAGCGAATGCAGGGCGTCGACCAGATGGGCGATATCGGCGTCGGAATGCAGCGGCGTCGGGGTGATGCGCAGCCGCTCGGTCTTCTTCGGCACGGTGGGATAGTTGATCGGCTGGACGTAGACGCCGCAATTGTCGAGCAGCAGGTCGGAGATCCACTTACACTTGGCGGCATCGCCGACCATCACCGGCACGATATGGCTGGGATTGTGCATATGCGGAATGCCGCGCTGGTCGAGCAGCGAGCGCAGCTTGCGCACCCGGTCCTGATGGCGGGCGCGCTCGAATTGGCTGACCTTCAGATGCTGGATCGAGGCCACCGCACCGGCGGCGAGCGCCGGCGGCAGCGCCGTGGTGAAGATGAAGCCGGAGGCGAACGAGCGGATGAAATCGCACAGCGCCGCAGAGGCGGCGATATAGCCGCCCATCACCCCGAAGGCCTTGCCGAGCGTGCCCTCGATCACCGTCAGCCGTTCCATCAGCCCCTCGCGCTCGGCGATGCCGCCGCCGCGCGGGCCGTACATGCCGACCGCATGCACCTCGTCAAGATAGGTCATCGCGCCGTATTTGTCGGCGAGATCGCAGATCTCCTTGATCGGGGCGATGTCGCCATCCATCGAATAGACGCTTTCGAAGGCGATCAGCTTCGGCGCCTTCGGATCGGCGGCGGCAAGCTTGGCTTCGAGATCGGCGACGTCATTGTGTTTCCAGATCACCTTGTCGCACTTGGCATGACGGATGCCCTCGATCATCGAGGCATGGTTGAGCGCATCGGAGAAGATGATCAGGCCAGGGATCTTGGCGCCGAGCGTGCCGAGTGCGGCCCAGTTGGAGACATAGCCCGAGGTGAAGATCAGTGCCGATTCCTTGCCGTGCAGATCGGCAAGCTCCCGCTCGAGCAGGACGTGATAGTGGTTGGTGCCAGAAATATTCCGGGTGCCTCCCGCACCCGCGCCACAGTGGTCGATGGCGGCCTTCATCGCCTCGATCACCTTCGGGTTCTGGCCCATGCCGAGATAGTCGTTGGAGCACCAGACCGTGACTTCCTTCTCGCCATCGGCCGTATGGCGCGTCGCACGGGGAAAATTGCCGCGGTGACGTTCGAGATCGGCAAAAACGCGGTAACGGCCCTCGGCATGAAGCCCGTCCAGTTCGTTTTTGAAAAATGCTTCGAAATCCATCATATGCTCCCTTTTGCACGGTCAAGCGATACATCGGGGCAGCCGGTCGGTATTTGATCTCCGTCAAGTTCGGCGCAAGTCGCGTGCTTTCGCGGAGCTCGGCGCGATTGACTTCCATCAAAGAGGAAGCCGGCGGTCGGGCTAAATCGTAGGCGAGTCGGGAGTTTCCGTGTCAAGCAGGGAAGTTGACAGATGGCTTGCTCGATCTTGACAGATCGAGCAAGCCTCCTCGTCATTTGGCGCGATGACGGCGCGCCAAAGCAACCGAGCTTTCAATCCTGGGTTTGAACAGGCGCTACGAGCAGGCAATCCTTATAGCCGGCAATGCCGCCAAGGCCCTCGATGAGAACCTTGATCGCCCTGCGCTTGAGTTCGGATTCCACCTGACCGTCGACCGTCACCTGCCCGTTGCGGACGGATACCTGGACTTTTTGCGGCGTGAGACCGAGATCCGATCTCAGCCGGGTTCGCACCGCCAGCCTGATAGCCTCGTCTCCCCGCGGCAATACGGTCGTCGGCGCCTCGGCAATGACACGCAAGATATCCCGTCGGCTCACGATCCCGACCAGACGTTCGTCTTCGACGATCGGCAGCCGTTTGATGCGGTGCACCTGCAAGCTTTCGGCAATATCGGAGACTTCGCTGTCCGGCCGGGCGACGATGACGTCCTGGGACATGATGTCCGCCACACACCATCCGTTGCTGCCGATGTAACGTTCGAGATCGATCTCGGAAATCAGCTCCGGCGCCCGCGCCGGGCGGGGAGAAAAGCGGACCTCCCGGCGTAAAAGCAGATCGCCTTCCGTGATCATGCCGCAGACGCGGCCGTGGTCGTCAACGACGGGAAGGCCGCTGACGTGATTTTGCAGCATCGTCGCGACCGCATGGCGCACGCTGACCACCGGGCTGATCGAAACCACATTCGTGGTCATTATATCCCTTGCTTGCATGGTCGCTGCCTCCTGATCATGATTAGTCCAGAGATATGCTAGAGAGCGGGCGGTCATACCGCTTTGATCTTCATCAAACTGTTCATGACCGCCGTCACATTCGCTCCGAGCGCATCATTCCGCCGCCTCCATCACAGGCTCGGCCGGTTTTGTCTTGGCCTTTCTCCGCGGCGCGCCAACGCGCAGGCGCCGATCACTCAGCGAGACGCAGCCGCCGAGGGCCATGATCAAGGCGCCGCCCCAGATACACAGG
>NZ_JBOBHU010000053.1:0-5351 GCF_050587665.1 Rhizobium sp. Nf11,1
CAATCCGCACGACGATCCCGGACAAGACGGCTCCCAGCCCGCTCGATCGGGTGAACCGCCAGTTCAAGGCTCCTGCGCCGAACAGGCTCTGGGTTTCCGATTTCACCTATGTGGCCACCTGGCAGGGTTTCGTCTACGTAGCTTTCGTCATCGACGCCTTCGCCCGCCGCATCGTTGGCTGGCGGGTGAGCCGGACGGCGCATGCCGGTTTCGTCCTCGATGCTTTGGAACAGGCGCTGCATGAGCGGCGTCCCGTTCATGGCGGCGGCCTGATTCACCACTCGGACAGGGGCGTTCAATACGTGTCGATCAAGTATTCGGAGCGACTGGCCGAGGCAGGCATCGAGCCTTCCGTCGGAAGCGTTGGCGACAGCTACGACAACGCGCTCGCCGAGACGATCAACGGTCTCTACAAGGCCGAGGTCATTCATCGGCGCGGACCATGGCGGAGCTTCGAAGCGGTTGAATTCGCCACCCTGGAATGGGTCGACTGGTTCAACCATCGACGGCTTCTGGAGCCCATCGGCAACATCCCGCCAGCCGAAGCCGAAGAGCAGTATTATGCCATGCTGGACGAACCAGCCATGGCTGCATAACTTAAACCAAACGGCCTTCGGCAAACCCGGCGCGGTTCACACTATATGGAGTGACGCTTAGTTTTGACGCTACAGTGAATCTGTGCGCAATTGATGGAGCAAGTTCCGGGCTGGCCTATATTAAACGGCGAGTAGATGCCGACTCCTCTGAGGTGGATCCGCCTACTAAGGACCAGAGCAAACAGGAGTTCAGTTGCCTGTCGGATCAGGGCACATCCACACTACTAGGAGACAGGATGTGCCCGGACGCTGTTGCGTGCCGCGCGGGGTTCGCGAGTTATTGCTTATCGCCAGACGGCACCTCTAAATTGGCCCGTTGCATCCTTCGGAGTGATGCCGGAGAGATCGCAGTGGTTGGCATTATCCGGTCGCGAGGCTTGAATGAGTCTCGCGCTCTTAACCGGTGCCTGGATCATGCAATAGGCGTTGAACCGTGCGGGCAGTCCAAGCAGTGTATTGGCAAGATTGCCGTTTGGCCTGCAGTTGACGCTTGCCCCTTCCATGCGCCCAGACGGATCCACAGGCTCACCGCTGAAGTCGCATGTCTTGCCTGTTGGCGTGCCCGGAGCACCGACCGGGCCGGCGAGTGTGACGCCGCGTATAACCACTCCCGTGGTCACGGGATTTACGCCGATCTTTGCCTTGTGATGGTCTGCTGCTGCGACTGTCTGCGCTGCGGTGACGGCCAGCCCAAAAACCCAAGCGAATCCTAGCATTCTTACTGTCGGAAACATTACAATTTCTCCTCTTTACGGATCGGTCGAATGCGATCCATTGCCACTTACGCTTCGTGAAAAGGAAAGACTTAGTGAAGTCTTATCGCGATTTACCGAAACTTGATGAGGTAATTGACGGCAACATTCCTGGGGCGCGTTTCAGAAGCTGTACGCGCGGGGGATTCCGGTGAGCCTGTAGACTTGCTGGAAATGGATGTTCCCGCGGCACTCCCCTGCTGCGAAATTCCCGACGGCGTCGTCACCCCGTAGGAATGCGAATGGGTCTGCATTGCATCGCACTGAAGCGACCCAACAATGTTTGAGACATTGTTGCCGGTCGGATCCAGTCGCTGTTTTGCATCAGGGTCTATTCCCGCGCCGGCATCAAAGCCACGTAGGAACAGCCCGCGATAGTCCGGGATACGAAACTCCAGACCCGTCCCCGAATTCCGTTCTCCATAGAGACCCCCGATCACGGAATAGAGTTCCGGATAGGCGAGCGTACTAAGATAGCGCCCGTCGCAAAGCATCCAGCCCTGAGCCTCGACGTAGTTGAGAGGAGCGTTGGCCTTTGTTCCCGCCGTTGCGCCCGAGCTTGCGCAGGCCGCATTTGCCCAGATCGTGTTCTGCGAACCCGACACCGGATCGACTTGGCCTGCAAAAGGGCACACAGTACCGATAGGGGGTCCTGAGAACATTGTTCCGTCCTTTGATTAAGATGCTTGTTCGGAAGCGAGTGCCTACGCCAATTGCATCAGGAGCTGGCACTCCCTTCCCTGGGGCTCCGTCCAATTTACGGAGCGACACCTAACCGCAGCGGCCGTCAGGCCGGACTGATATCCCAGGTATTGGTTTCATCCAGAACCCCTACAAGATTGAACACAGCGGAGGGAAATTTGGCCTCCTTTGTTTGGGTAATGGTGTCGATGCTGAGAACTGTGCCGACTTTGACATTCGTTCCTGCGGCGATCCAATAGCTCGGAGTCGGCGTAAAGGTGTGTTGCAGATTGGTACCTGCTTGAACGACATACGTTCCCGTTCCGGACATTCCGATGCCGACTGAGAACCGACTGTTTGGGACAGTTGAGTCGTCGTTGATGAGTAGGGATCCGGAAGGCGGACCCTTGACCGAATTGGAGAGGCCGGGGCCACCCTTCAAGGAAAACGTTGTCGTGTTCTGACCGTCGGGGCTGCAGTCCTGAACGCCGGAAGCGAGAAAATCCACCCCGGCTATCAGTTCCCCAGTGTCGCTCCAGACGAAATTATATGCGATTTCCCAGGTAAACTTGATCTGGTTCCCGACGCGGATCTGGTACGGAGAGCAAAACCAAGCCAAGGAGAAAACGTCGGCGGACGGCTGCGGCATTTTTTGATATACGTAGAAGGTCCATGGCTGGGCCGATTGGTTCTTGAGTAGCAGAGAGTATTGCGTGCCCTGGGCGAGCGCTGCACTTGCGGACTGCGATGCACGAGCTTGATCGGTTATTTCTTTGTTGGCATAACTGACGTGCAAGGTCATTTCATTGTCCTTTCTGTGTGGATTGTCCGTTTGACGCTGGGCCGATCAAGTCGGCTCCATATAAATTGACATTAGCGCGTCACTCGACTTCAACTCTGTCGAGCGCTCATTCTCTGTAGCCACAAGCTATTTGCTATAATCATTGCTGCATGAGGTAAATGAGTAGATTTACTCTCTGGCGGCTTACAGCATCGTAAGCCCAGATTTCATCTGGTGGACGCTCATGCAGGCTACGTTGTCGGTCGTGCAAAATTCATCAGACTCTGAAACTGAGTAGTTCTACTCATTTTTCAGCGGAAAGAGATCATACACACTGACTTCCGATGTGAGGTGGAGCGATGATCAAGATTTGCATTGGGCAGTCGGATGCGAACAGTGCCTTGATGGAGGAAATCTGGCGATTCCGGCATCAACAGTTCGTCGAACGACGGGGCTGGGAAGCACTGCGTAAGAGTGATGGGCGAGAAATCGATCAATTTGATCACGACAGCGCGATACATTTTGCGCTCCTCAAGAACGATACGATAATAGGGTATTCTCGATTACTTCCTACTATTCAGCCGCACCTTCTTTCAAACGTTTATCCCCAGATCATGAAAGGTCGGAACTGGCCACGCTCGCATGATGTTTTCGAATGGACGCGATGTGCCGTCACAGATGCGAAGGAGATGATTGACGGCGTTTCCGCGTCACGCGTCCTGATGGTTGGGGTGCTGGAATTCTGCCGTGCCGCCGGCATTTCATCGCTCATCGCACAAACGCACCCGAAGCTGATAAACTCACTCCTCGCTAGCGGTTGGCAAGCTCAGATGCTCTCAGAGGTCACAGTTTTCGATAATCAATTGATCGTGCCGATTGAAGTCAAACCGTCCCCATCGCAACAAACGCTGTTGGCGACTTGAGACGGCCGCGACTGCATTTTGCAGAAACTCACCTCCATGGAGGCAGCCTGCAATGTCCTTGCGCGCCGGGCGTAGCAGATCGCCTCCCTTCAGCGAAAGAGGAGGTTCGCACGCTCCGCAAGCCCCATGCTGCGCCCAAAGCTGCTGCTGTGACGTCTGTCAGTCCAATCGCGAAGTAGACCCGCGCCCAGGAAAGAAAACTGCAGCGGCGAAGGCGCAGCCAAGCGGCCACGCGAGGTTGAATCGGCACCGCTTGAGGTCGATGCCTTTACTGATCTGTTGAAGCTCGAAGAAGAAAATCAGAAGCTTCGCAAAGCCCTCGACGATCTCTAGGCGCGCCAGTGGAAAGTGCCGGTCGGCTTACCGGGGGCGGCCGTGCTCGACGCGGCTTGATCGCCATCGAGCAATCACAGCTAAGCGAGAAAGCGGCCCGCACTAGGCCCATACACGGGAGTTGCGGAGCCGCCATTGGCTTTGATACCAAAAGATCAATCCAGCTTAGCAGTGAAGACGTAGCCCACGCCGCGCACGGCTTTGATGAATTGCGGCCTCTTCGGATCAGTCTCGATCTTTCGCGCAGCCGGACAATTTGGGCATCAATCGTCCGATCGAAAGCTTAGGTCTCGGCCCCTGGTTAAAGCCACCAGCAGGTCGCGGCCGAGAACCCCGCCCGTATGCCGAACAAAGATCGTCAGCGTCTCGAATTCGCCGGTGGTCAGTTCTACCTCCGCACCCTCGGGTCGAGTAGCTGGCGGCGATTGAGATTGAGCTTCCAACCCGCGAAACCGATGACTTGGTCGCTGACGGGCTCGGCATTGCGTGCCGACTGCCGCTGACGCAGGATCGACTTCAAACGCGTGGACTTCCCGGAGGTGGAAGGGTTTCGTCATGTAATCGTCCGAGCATGTCAGCATAATAATCGGGACATCGGACTGGGCGCAAATTTCGCCGGCCAGATCAAAGCCGTCCGAATCGCCGGGAAGGACGAGATCGAGCAGGATGGCATCGAAATTCTGATGACGCAGATATACCCGCATCTCGATCCCGTCGGAGGCGGAAGACACAGCGTAACCCTCTTCTTCGAAATAGCGCGTCAACATCTTTCGAATGCGCGGATCGTCGTCGACGACGAGAAGATGTGCACCATGCCGAGGTATTGCCATCGTCCATCCATCACGCCAATGCCTGTTACAGACCGTTTCCCAACTTGGTGACGCCGCAATGCCACCCATGTTAAACATCGTGCGAAAAGCAGATCAATTGTCCCCATCCAAAAGCGGGGAGCAAAGACTGTGCCGCGGGAAGAGGATTTTCGCCCCGATCGGGAATCACCAATGTCGCGCTTTTCGGCTCGGCGTCCGCGGCGACGACTCTCAGACTTCAAAGTCGAGGGTCTTCTTCGGGCGCCGCCGCCGCAGTCGCTTACGGATCGATGGCGGCCGCTCGGACCGATTGCCCGCTCCGTTAAGTGCTGTTGATGCCAACAGTTCCGTTGGTCGCAGCCCTGGTTTCGTCACTTTCGGACCCGGACCAAGCAAAGAGGATCGAGTTCACGATCGGCAGAAATAACGATCCCGCCAACTTCTTCGATTGCTGCGCGGCGACAGTTCCATGTCAG
>NZ_JBOBHU010000054.1:0-5010 GCF_050587665.1 Rhizobium sp. Nf11,1
TGGCTTGCCCCGGATGATACCCTGAAGTCCCATCGATCGCATGAGCCGGGCGACGGTGCAGCGGGCTATGTCGAAGCCCTCCCGCTTCAATTGCCGCCAGACCTTGCGCACGCCGTAGACACGGAAGTTCGCCTCGAAGACGCGGCGTATCTCGATCTTCAATGCAATGTCGCTGCGGGCGCGGACCGACAACCGGTCCACGTCCAGGCGTTTGGCAACGTTCTCGTAGTAGGTTGATGGGGCAATCGGCAGCAGCTTGCAGATCGGCTCGACCCCGAATACCGAGCGGTGTTCGTCGATGAAGAAGATCATCGCTTCAATGGGCGGTCGAGCTCCGCCATCGCGAAATAAGCGGACGCTTTGCGCAGTATCTCATTGGCCTGTCGAAGCTCGCGGTTCTCCCGCTCCAGAGCCTTCATCTTCTCGGCCACTTCGCTTGGGAGCCCAGGCCGGGAACCATCGTCCACTTCCGCCTTCTTCACCCATTCATTGAGCGTCTGCGCCGTGCAGCCGATCTTGGCGGCGATCGAGGAAACCGTTGCCCATCGCGAGGAATATTCGCCTTCGTGATCCAAAACCATCCGCACAGCACGGGCGCGGACTTCAGGTGAAAATTTGTTCGTTGTCTTGCTCATATCGGCTCCACCTTCTCAGAAGTTGGAGCCTCCGGCAAACCCGGCGCGGTTCAGCGCCTTGGGTATCGCCGCATTTGAGCAGTTGTGCCTCTGGCATTGACTTTAGCGAATTATTCCGAACCGAAAACTTTCGGCGACCATCTGAGGTGTATTTACGACATCGAGCTTTCGTTGAACGTTGAAAACCTCATTTTGAATTGTTCGATGCGATCGCCCCAGGATCTTAGCGATCTCTATCGCCGTCTTACCAGCGGCGCACCAATGTATGATCTCGCGCTCTCTTGCTGTAATCCTAGGAAGTTCTTTAGCCTTTTGTTTCGCGTCTTTCACGATCTGATCACGAAGCAAACTATGCGCGTAAGCTGATAACACATACAGAGCTCTTCTAGCGGTGTTCGATAAGTCGACCTTTTCAGCTCCAAAGCTGACTATCGACTGAAATCCAGCGGCGGTATGCAAAGGAATGGTGTAGCCATCGATCATCTTGAATTCGCTAGCCTCGTTCATGACCCGCCGGCCCTGTCGATCGAGCTTTTGATTTATCAGAACCTCCGACCATATAAATGCGCGATCGCATGTTTTGCTGAGGTGGACCACTGGGTCGATGTGTACGAAGTTGCCTTCCAAATAGCGGTCGAACCACTCCCCTGACCAATCGCTGAAAAACAAATAGGGATCGATACGCTCGTTAGGCGATGGTATCCCGGAGATCGCAAAGCTGGTAAATCCAAAGTATCGTGAAATCTTGCCAAATGATAACAACAGGGCATCCTTGCTTGTCGCGCTAGATGTCTCTGAAAAAAAATCCGACATTACATTTGAGATCGCCGAGATTTCTCCGTTCACTTTGAGCTCCATCGCGTTGTTCCACTAGCTGCGTGGTGACGTGTGTATTCCAGTGAGACTGTAGGTCGTTCAGAATTCGCGAGGCGGTGGACTCGCCGATCGCCTCTTTCCGTAGCCCGATCTCACGTAGCACTCACATGTTCCTCCCCTCCTCGGCCCATCAATTGGAGTTCGGCGATATAAAACAGCTCGGCAACTCGCCGCCGCCGATTGGAAGATTCAAGGCTCGTGCCAATTACGGCTGCTTTAGTCAAATCGAACGCTTTATGGTTACTTTTCGGCCGGTTGGCTCAATAATCAGGGAGCGCGTATCACATACGCCTGCGTCTCAATACAGACAAAGGCGACAGGAGTATCGGACATGTCGATGACGGGCGGACCACGACAAAGCGGAACTGCACAATCGGCGGCGCTACGAAATTTACACAGATCGCGCTCGTGATACTAGACTGCGCACTTCCACTGGTCATTCGCGCGGAGCAAAACCTGACCAAGCAGCGAGATCGCGACCGCGCCGGAAGGTGGTTGCGCATCACCAATCGCTACGGCGAGCTCCGTCCATTACGCGGCGCGCCGTTTCGTCATGCCTTGCTTCAGGCAGGGAGAATTTCCTCTCGCGTCAGAAGAGTGTTAGCTGAGGGGGCCTAGTTGGCGACATGCTGCAAGCATTTACTCAGCTCGATCAACGGATCGGCGCCTTCGATGCCGCGACGAAGCCCCCGCACGCGCCGACTCCCCCCTCAGCGGCTTGGTCCAATCCTCCCACGCTTCAATTGCAGAATGATCCAGTCATGACACAAATTAACTCGCCGCCCCGTGCGGTCAGGTCACTGGCGTTACAGCAACCCTGCCTGCTCAGCCTCGCGGCGGAGATTTTGCCGAGGGCGGACGGATCTGTTGAATAACGAGTCCTGCCGCCAAGGATCGCAGATCACCGCAATCCTTGAGGCTACGCCCGCTCGTATAGCCGTAGAGGAAGCCGGCAGCGTAGAAGTTCCCGGCGCCCGTCGTGTCGACCAGTTCTGTGATGTCCGTCGCCTTGATGATCACTGTCTCCTTCCCGTAAACGATCAATGATCCTCTTTCGGCGCGTGTCACAACGCCAATGTTGCAATCCCTGCGAACGGCATCGAGCGCTTCCTCGAGCCGCCGCCGATCCGCGAACTCAGATTCCCCCAAGCAGCTTGCTTCCTTTCGCCCGAAGCGGGCTCGACCATATCTCTATTCGAGGAAGACATCCAACGCCTCCTGTCGGCCGCTCTGGAGATGCCGTCGATATACCCGCTGCAACCTCAGGCCATGGACATATTATTGTCTGTTCGGTCTGCTGAGCGTTTCCGGTTTGCGGCTCGGCGAGGCGCGAAACCTCAAGCTCGCGGACGTTGATTTCGACGCTGCGGTGTTGACGATCCGCGGAACGAAGTTCAGAAAGTCCCGTCTTGTACCGATGCACGCATCGACACCTCAAACAACTCCGCGGGAGAATGCGAGCGTCACCGCGATATTCAATCGCCTGCTGCACCAATCAACGTTGAATACCATCCGCGGCGACAGCTACCTTCTCGAAAAGCGCCGCTCTGGCCTCTGCATCAGGTCGGAGCGGCGCTTGAAACTAACGCGACCGCAAACCAGTGAGGGCGCAGTTCTTCAATTCGTCAAGGTTGCAATCCCTTGAGGGGAGCACCTCTGGAGCCCACGGCGCAGCTCTGACTCATCGAGATCTCGACCAATCAAGACGATCTCGGTGAGGCGGGGATCTTTCCTCCATGGTTTTCCAGCACGCAATTCGCGCATCAGATAAACGCCGTTCAAGACATAACGGTAGGCTGCGCCAGCGAAATTCACCACCCCTTTTATACGCAGCATGTCGGTTCCCTTCACCTGCGCGAGGTGGTTCAGCCAGCTATCGAAGGCTGTCGGATCCAGCGGTTCCGCTTGCCGCAGCGCGACACAAGAAAGGTTTTGGTCATGTTCATGATAATGGTTCTCGAGGATGAACGGCGCTTTCGACAAGACGTTCTTGAGATCGAAAGCGCCAATGTCCAAGACAGCGCCCATAGAGACTTCACAATCCTTCGTCTGAAGGAGCCGAGCCAGCGGATTAAGCTGTCGGACGCGTCTCTCAACCACAGCAAGCTCGTTGCTGGAGACGCGGTCGGTTGTATTGAGTAGGATGACATCGGCAAGGCTAATCTGCAGAGTGGCTTCGTCGTGGCCGAACTGCCGACTGACATGACGAGCATCGACCACAACGACAATCGCATCGAGTTGAACATACTTCGACAAGACCTCGTCCACTACGAAGGACTCGATAACAGGCGCGAGCCAGGTCAAACCCGAGGTTTCGATGACAATGCGATCGAACATGCGATCGGACGCGAGGATATCGTGAAGTGCGCCGATCAGGTCGTCAAGAACCGTGCAGCAGATGCAGCCGTTGTTCAGTTCTACAACTTCCGCCGTTGTTTCGATGACAAGCCTGCCATCGATACCGACGTCACCAAATTCATTGATGACCACGGCAATGCGTTCGTCATGCCGCTCGGCCAGAATTCGGTTGAGCAGCGTTGTCTTGCCAGCCCCAAGAAAGCCGGTCAGAATGGTCGCCTTGAGTCTTTCCATGACAGCCTCCAATACTGCAGCAACATCCGATCTGCCCGATCGGAGGCGCATTGTGGGAGTCCGAGGAATGACCGATATCATTCCTCGCTGTTTGCGTTCTCTGCCCTGTCCTGGATGCCGAGCAGATTCGGACGGCATGACAGGCGGCTAAGTGCCGGGCAACCCGCGCGGCTATTCCGAAGCCAGGGAGGATGTGTCGAACATTCCTCTCAATGAGTTGTTTATGTCTATCAGAAATTTCGACGCTATGGCCTGAAAATCTCTCGCATGGCCGAAGGCTAGTTCGAGTCGTTCCCGGGCGAACTTCGATTGGAGTTCGAAAGTCTGAGAGGGCGTTTTTGCTGCAGCTAACGCCTGAAGGTGACCTAGGTCGGCCTCGATAGTCGCTTGCAGGGCTGCTGTTGATCGCAACGATAGTTCCTTGCCGGCCCGAACTGTGATTTCTGAGATCTGTCTCTGCATTTCTTGACCTGCGCGAGCGCTTGAGGTGAGGGTCTGAATGCCGCCCTCCAGGCTTGCGGTTGCGCTCGTGGCAGCGACGCGAGGGTATCCAGTCGCTTCAGGGGATCGGCTGTCGATTCTTTCAGTGGGGTTGTCTGAGGTCCTGACCATAGACTTATCTCCGATGAATGACCAAAAGGGAGGAAACGGTCGTGACTGTTTCCCGTTTTTTGCCTTTTTGTGATCGGCGCACCGCCGATCGGCTCACCATATACTTCAAGACTTGTGCCAACGCGTGAGACTGAGAGCAGGAATAGGATTTTTGCTTTGATATCAGCCTTTCGCCGCAGACACGTAAGTCAATCCTTGCGGCGGAGAGCCGACAAACACGACGCATGTGTAGCATCTCAGCCAAGGTGTAAGCCTGACGTCTTTGACCTGAGACCCATATTCCCTCCAGCTTTCG
>NZ_JBOBHU010000055.1:0-3720 GCF_050587665.1 Rhizobium sp. Nf11,1
GAGACTATGTCCCTCACCATTCATTCCGCAGCTTCCATCCGCGCCAGCGCCTTCTGTCGTTTGGCAATCACCTCCGGATCGTTCATGAAGTCCGTCCGCCGGCCGGGCTTGCGGCCACACTTCTGATAACCATTTCCCTGGCTGCCATCCGGTATCCCAAACATATGATCCGTCTGACCGGTGCGGCGAGGGCCGCTTTTACTGCGCTGCAGTTCCCGTCCAGCCTGCAGCTCAGCGACGATCGAAAGCATGTCGTCCAAACGCTTGTTCTCGACGACCTCCGGCCGGTGGATCGACCGCAATGAGTCGAAGGTTCTGTAGGGCAGGGTAAAACTCTCGTGCATGATCTCGAGGCGGCCGTCCGGGTAGTCGCAAACGACGACCTTCTTACCCGCCAGGGGCCTGGAAAGCTCCGTCGGATCGAGAATGAACAAGACCTTGTCGTAGCGGAGCGTCAGGGACTGCGACAGCGTGCGGACCTCCTTCCGGCACATGGCACCATCGAGGTTCTCATGATCGGCCACAGGACGATGCATGTCCTTCGGATTGCGCGGCGGTTTGCCAAAACGGACATTGAAATCCTCGATAAACGCCGGTGCATAGAGGTTTGCGGCCTCGATCGTGTCGATGCCGCGAAGCCGCAGTTCCTTCACCAGCCGATCCTGCAGCGTCTGATTGGCTCGTTCGACGCGTCCCTTGGCCTGCGGGGTGTTGGCGCAGATGATGTCGATGTTGAGCTCATAAAGCGCTCGCCCGAACTGCGTCAGGCCGCTCGTCCGGTCTTTCTCCGACGCATGGATCGAACGAAAGACACCATGCTTGTCGATGTAGAACGCCAGAGGCTTGCCCCATTGCTGCAGATAGGCCTTCGTCGCATGCAAGTAATCGAACGTGTTCTCCGATCCGGCAAACCGCAGATGTAAGAGCTTGCCGGTAGCATCGTCGATGTAGACGAGCAGGGCGCACTTGGGGCCGCGGTTCTCGAACCACCAGTGATGCGAGCCATCGATCTGGACGAGCTCGCCGAGACAATCCCGCCGGCCGCGCGGCTGGAAAACCCGCTTCTTACGTTCGCGCCGCGAGATCCAGATGCCAGCCTCGGTCATCCATTGGCGCAGCGTCTCCTTGGCGACCGAAATCTGATGCAGTTCGATCAGCTTCTCGCGCGCCAGCGTCGGACCGAAATCCAGATAGCGTTCGCGGATCAGATCCAGCGCCGCATTGCGAAAATCCTCGCTGTGGCGCCGATTGCTCGGTCGGGATCGATTCTTAGAAACAAGACCGGCCGGACCATCCCGTTGATAGGCCTGCAGCAGCCGATGGACCGTAACCGCCCGATTGGCACCGCCTGCCGGATAAAGCCTTGATGGCCTAAGACACGTGTTTAACGACGTCGTTAGCGACGTGTCTTGGGCGAGGTATGTGCTGCGTGTCGAGATTCTTGGGCAGGAACGTCGGCGCCGGTGGCGCGACGAACAGAAGCTCGAGATTGTCATGTCGGTTGGGATCGAGGGGGCGACGGTTACTGAGGTTGCGCAGCGACACGATGTGACGCGCCAGCAGATTTACACCTGGCGTAGTGAGCTGAAGAAGCAGGGACTTTTGTCGTCTTCTGCGAATGCGGTGTTTGTCCCGGTGGACATGAATGCCGTGCAGATCGAGGTCTGCGGAGACCGTCAAGACCCGCCTGGGATGATCGAGTTGCGATTGATCTGCGGTCGCAGCCTTCGGTTCGACAGCGCTGTGGACGGCGCCACCCTGAAGCGACTTATCCGGGCGGTGGAGGCGGCATGATCGGACCAGGGACCGGCGTGCGGGTGTACCTGGCCTGCGGGATCACGGACATGCGCAAAGGAATAGAGGGCCTGGCTGCGCTTGCGCAGGATGTATTGCGCCAGAAGCCGACAGGCGGCGCGGTCTTCGCCTTTCGCGGCAGGCGTGGCGATCGTTTGAAGCTGCTTTATTTTGATGGGCAGGGCTTCTGCCTGTACTACAAAATTTTGCAGAAGGGGCGGTTTCCATGGCCTTCAGCAGCAGATGGAACGGCCCGGCTGACAACGGCGCAAATGGCCATGCTTTGGGAAGGGATCGATTGGCGACGTCCGAACTGGGGCGCGCCGCCGGCGCGTGTCGGTTGAATTTATCTCCACTGAATCTGCTTGTTTTTATGGATACTCGCCCTGACCTATGGTAGTCAGGTTCATGTCGAGCGCGCCCCAAAATCTTCCCGATGATCCGGCCTTCCTGAAGGCAATGATCGCCGTCTTGCAGGCGGAAAATGCGAAGATGTCGGCGACATTGCAGGTGCATGACCAGTTGATCCAGTCCCTGCGGCTGCGCATCGCCAAGCTGAAGAAACAGGTCTTCGGCAAGTCCTCGGAAAAGATCGAACGGGAAATCCAGCAGCTGGAATTGGCGCTCGAGGATCTTCTAATCGCCGCGGCGGAAAGCGGCACGAAGCCGCTCGATGAGGTCGATGAGGTCGATGAGGCCGTGCCTGCCGCACCTGTGGCAAGCACGCCCGAAAGGATTATGCGCCGTCGTTCGCGGGTATCGGAAAAGGCGGCTCGCGAGCGCAAAGAACTCGATCCTGGCACCTGCTGCCCCGATTGCGGTGGTGAACTGCGCCTTGTTGGCGAAGACGTAAGCGAAATCCTCGACATGATCGCGGCGCAGATGAAGGTCGTCGAGGTCGCTCGATTGAAGAAGTCCTGCCGGTGCTGCGAGAAGATGGTGCAATTGCCGGCCCCGAGCCGTCCGATACCGGGCAGCATGGCGGGGGCTGGACTTCTGGCTCACATCCTGGTCTCGAAGTTCGACGACCATCTGCCATTGTATCGTCTGAACGAGATCTTCGCCCGCATGGGCGCCGATATCCCCGATAGCACGCTGGTCGATTGGTGTGGTCGTGCCATGCAGGTGCTTCAGCCTCTGATCGAGCGGATTGAGGCCGCGATCATGGGTAGTGACCTCCTCCATGCCGACGATACCCCGATCCGTGTGCTGGATCGCTCGCTACGCGATAGGGGGTTAGGCAAAGGCGTGAAGAAAGGCAGGATCTGGACGTATGTTCGAGATCAGCGTCCATGGGCGGGCGCAGCCCCGCCTGGTGCGGTCTACTATTTTGCTCCCGACTGGAAGGAAGAGCACGTCCATCGTCACCTCAAGCAGGCAAGTGGCATCCTTCAGGCAGACGGCTACAAAGGCTACGGAAAACTCTACGAACCCAATACGGACGGAAAACGGCGCTTCCGTGAGGCGGCCTGCTGGGTGCATTGGCGACGTGACTTCCATGATATCTGGACCTCGAACAAATCCGTGATCGCGCGCGAGGCCCTCGACCGTATCGGCGCGCTTTACGACATCGAACGCGACATCGCGGGTCAGCCTGCCGATGTCCGCCTTACCGCGCGCCAGAAGCTCAGCAAGCCAAAGGTAGAAGCATTGCGTGTCTGGGCCGAAGCGCAATTGCCCCGTATTCCGGGCAAGAGCGATTTGGCGACAGCTCTCCGGTATGGCCTGAGCCGGTGGTCCTCGCTCTGCCTGTTCCTGGACGACGGTCGTGTCGCCATCGACAACAATGCCGCTGAGCGAGCCCTGCGTCCGATAGGAGTTGGAAGACGCAATTGGCTCTTCGCAGGAGCCGACACGGGGGCGGAGACCCTGGCGCGTGCCATGACGATCATCGAAACGGCATTATGCCGCGCGCGGCATAATGCC
>NZ_JBOBHU010000056.1:0-3496 GCF_050587665.1 Rhizobium sp. Nf11,1
GATGAGCATTGGCAATGAGAACGATTAAGTGTCGTAAGGGCATTTGGTGGATGCCTTGGCATGCACAGGCGATGAAGGACGTGATACGCTGCGAAAAGCCGTGGGGAGCTGCGAATGAGCTTTGATCCATGGATCTCCGAATGGGGCAACCCACCTTAAATGCTTGGAAAATCATTCTGGTTGTCGGGTCGTCGACCCGACGTTACGGCGAACGATCGCCGACGGCCTCTGGCCTGTAAGGGAACTTCCCGATACAGCGCAGAGCGCGTCGCCGGTCGTCCGGCGCGCCCACGCAGCGCTGCACGAAGTGCAGAACAAGCGTGAGTGAAAACCCGAATGGTTTCCAAGCATTGTGATAAGGTATCTACACCTGAATACATAGGGTGTAAGAAGCGAACGCAGGGAACTGAAACATCTAAGTACCTGCAGGAAAGGACATCAACCGAGACTCCGCAAGTAGTGGCGAGCGAACGCGGACCAGGCCAGTGGCAATTGTGATTAAAGTGGAACGCTCTGGAAAGTGCGGCCGTAGTGGGTGACAGCCCCGTACGCGTAGATATCACGATTGTCCTAGAGTAGGGCGGGACACGAGAAATCCTGTCTGAACATGGGGAGACCACTCTCCAAGCCTAAGTACTCGTGCATGACCGATAGCGAACAAGTACCGTGAGGGAAAGGTGAAAAGCACCCCGACAAGGGGAGTGAAATAGAACCTGAAACCGGATGCCTACAAACAGTCGGAGCCTGAAAGGGTGACGGCGTACCTTTTGTATAATGGGTCAACGACTTAGTGTAACAAGCAAGCTTAAGCCGGTAGGTGTAGGCGCAGCGAAAGCGAGTCTGAACAGGGCGATATAGTTTGTTGCATTAGACCCGAAACCGAGTGATCTAGCCATGAGCAGGTTGAAGGTTGGGTAACACCAACTGGAGGACCGAACCCGCATCTGTTGCAATAGATTGGGATGACTTGTGGCTAGGGGTGAAAGGCCAATCAAACTCGGAAATAGCTGGTTCTCCGCGAAATCTATTTAGGTAGAGCGTCGAGCGAATACCCCCGGGGGTAGAGCACTGGATGGGCTATGGGGACTCACCGTCTTACTGATCCTAACCAAACTCCGAATACCGGGGAGTACTACTCGGCAGACACACGGCGGGTGCTAACGTCCGTCGTGAAAAGGGCAACAACCCTAACCTCCAGCTAAGGTCCCCAAGTCATGGCTAAGTGGGAAAGGATGTGAGGATCCCAAAACAACCAGGATGTTGGCTTAGAAGCAGCCATCATTTAAAGAAAGCGTAACAGCTCACTGGTCTAAATAAGGGTCTTTGCGCCGAAAATGTAACGGGGCTGAAGCCATGCACCGAAGCTGAGGATTCCTCTTTAAGAGGAGTGGTAGCGGAGCGTTCCGTAAGCTGATGAAGGGAGACCCGTGAGGGCTCCTGGAGGTATCGGAAGTGCGAATGTTGACATGAGTAACGATAAAGAGGGTGAGAGACCCTCTCGCCGAAAGACCAAGGGTTCCTGCTTAAAGTTAATCTGAGCAGGGTTAGCCGGCCCCTAAGACGAGGCGGACACGCGTAGTCGATGGGAACCACGTTAATATTCGTGGGCCTGGTGGTAGTGACGGATTGCACAAGTTGTTCTGGTTTATTGGATTATCAGGGCAGCGGAGCGGTTCCAGGAAATAGCTCCACCGTATAGACCGTACCCGAAACCGACACAGGTGGTCAGGTAGAGTATACCAAGGCGCTTGAGAGAACTATGTTGAAGGAACTCGGCAAATTGCACGCGTAACTTCGGAAGAAGCGTGACCCCATTTTAGGCAACTATGATGGGGTGGCACAGACCAGGGGGTAGCGACTGTTTATCAAAAACACAGGGCTCTGCGAAGTCGCAAGACGACGTATAGGGTCTGACGCCTGCCCGGTGCTGGAAGGTTAAGAGGAGAGGTGCAAGCTTTGAATCGAAGCCCCAGTAAACGGCGGCCGTAACTATAACGGTCCTAAGGTAGCGAAATTCCTTGTCGGGTAAGTTCCGACCTGCACGAATGGCGTAACGACTTCCCCGCTGTCTCCAACATAGACTCAGTGAAATTGAATTCCCCGTGAAGATGCGGGGTTCCTGCGGTCAGACGGAAAGACCCCGTGCACCTTTACTATAGCTTTACACTGGCATTCGTGTCGGCATGTGTAGGATAGGTGGTAGGCTTTGAAGCGGGGACGCCAGTTTCCGTGGAGCCATCCTTGAAATACCACCCTTATCGTCATGGATGTCTAACCGCGGCCCGTCATCCGGGTCCGGGACAGTGTATGGTGGGTAGTTTGACTGGGGCGGTCGCCTCCGAAAGAGTAACGGAGGCGCGCGATGGTGGGCTCAGACCGGTCGGAAATCGGTCGTCGAGTGCAATGGCATAAGCCCGCCTGACTGCGAGACTGACAAGTCGAGCAGAGACGAAAGTCGGTCATAGTGATCCGGTGGTCCCGCGTGGAAGGGCCATCGCTCAACGGATAAAAGGTACGCCGGGGATAACAGGCTGATGACCCCCAAGAGTCCATATCGACGGGGTTGTTTGGCACCTCGATGTCGGCTCATCGCATCCTGGGGCTGGAGCAGGTCCCAAGGGTTTGGCTGTTCGCCAATTAAAGCGGTACGTGAGCTGGGTTCAGAACGTCGTGAGACAGTTCGGTCCCTATCTGCCGTGGGTGTAGGAATATTGACAGGATCTGTCCCTAGTACGAGAGGACCGGGATGGACATATCTCTGGTGGACCTGTTGTCCTGCCAAGGGCATAGCAGGGTAGCTATATATGGACGGGATAACCGCTGAAGGCATCTAAGCGGGAAACCCACCTGAAAACGAGTGTTCCCTATCAGAGCCGTGGAAGACGACCACGTTGATAGGCCGGGTGTGGAAGTGCGGCAACGCATGAAGCTTACCGGTACTAATAGCTCGATCGGCTTGATCGTTCTCATTGTTCATGCTCATCTCAGGGCGACCGCTAAGCGGTCGTCCCGACAGAGCGAAGGCGTCAGCCTTTGCGACGGGCCCGGCAAACACGCAAGTGTTTGTCCGGTTTGAGCTTTTGACGTGTTTAAACAAGCAGGCCTTCGGCCTGCACCAGCTTCTCATCAAAAGTTGCGCTTTGCCGACCTGGTGGTTATGGCGGGGTGGCTGCACCCGTTCCCTTTCCGAACACGGCCGTGAAACGCCCCTGCGCCCATGGTACTTCGTCTTAAGACGCGGGAGAGTAGGTCGCTGCCAGGTCTGCAAATCGCAACTCAGTTGATAATATCTTCTCACAACAAACTCTACGGCCCATGCCGATACAAAAGGGTCGCGCAAGCGGCCCTTTCTGCTGTAAAATAATAACGCGGGGTGGAGCAGCCCGGTAGCTCGTCAGGCTCATAACCTGAAGGCCGCAGGTTCAAATCCTGCCCCCGCAACCAAACCTTCCATAAACACAAACATGCAAAAAGCCCGCCTCATGGCGGGTTTTGC
>NZ_JBOBHU010000057.1:0-3402 GCF_050587665.1 Rhizobium sp. Nf11,1
GTTTATGCCGATCATCGAACTATGCCGAGCGCCTCTTTTGATGAGGACGGTACACCGCGCGTTGCCGGCCATTTCCGCAGGGAGCCGATGGTTGACACTCGGCATAGTTCTCATGCTCAGAGGGCGTTCAGGAATTCCAGAAGCCGGTCGTTTGGTCGAAATCGCTCGGCCTTGGCGCGTTCGTACGGCTTCAGCTTGGCGAGTGCGGATTCCTTCAGTTCAAGATGTGCATGAAGATAGGTCAGCGTCGTTTCCATCGCCTCATGGCCCAGCCACAGGGCGATGACCGAGCAGTCGACGCCCGCCTGCAGCAACTCCATGGCAGCGGAATGCCGCAAGACATGAGGCGACACCCGCTTCGACCGAAGGGAGACGCAGCGCTCTCGCGCTTTGGCGACATATTTGTTCAGCAGTGCCTGGACGCCGTCAGCGCTAAGCTTGCCACCGTGCATGTTCGGAAAGAGAGCCGTGGCGCCTCGCTTTCTGGGTTCCTTGAGCCAGCAACGAAGGGCGTGCTGTGCGATCTTGGTGAGCGGCGTACTTCGCTCTTTGCGGCCCTTGCCAACGCATTGCACATACGCACCGCGGCCGAGCACCACCGAATCTCGGTCGAGGTCGATGATCTCCGAGACCCGTAACCCCGTTTGCGCGGCGAGCAATAGCAGGGTGTGGTCGCGGCGTCCCAGCCACGTGCCTCGATCCGTGCAGTCCAGGATCGCTTCAATCTCGGGCCTGGTTAAGAACTGAAGCTGCCGCTTGTCACATCGCTTGCTGGGGATCGCGAGCACACGCTGAATGTGGGCGCTATGTGCCGGCTCCTCGAAAGCCGCATATCGGAAGAAAGATCGGATGGCCGTAAGGCGGAGATTCCGGGTCCTTACCGAGGCGGCTCTCTTCGTCTCAAGATCCTCCAGGAATGCGCCGATGAACGGAGCGTCCAAATCCCGCAGTGTCAACTGCGATGGTGATCTGCCAAGGCGAGCCTGTGCGAAAGCAAACAACAGTCTGAAGGTGTCGCGATAGGAGGCAATGGTGTTGGAACTTACACCTCGATGCTTCATGAGCCGATCTGTGAACCACCGCTCGATCAGCACGGCCAGGTCGTTTGTGCGTCTCATGACCGAGCCTCCCAGCGCTTGTCCAATCGCCGGACGGCATGGTTCATCAGTTCCGGCGCCGCGGACAAATACCAGTAGGTGTCGCGAACATTGGCATGGCCGAGAAAGGTCGAGAGAACTGGCAGTTCGCGCTCCACATCTTCGCCGGCGCGATACCAGTTGATCAGGGTCTGGACGGCAAAACGATGGCGTAGGTCGTGTATTCGTGGCCCGTCGCGCTGCCCTTCCAGCCGCAACCCGATTTGTCGGGATAGCTGCCAGAACACACGATGAACGTATTGATGCAGCAATCTGCCGCCTTGCTCGGCGACAAAGAAATGGGGGCTGCATGGCGTACCAAGGTGTGCATCGCGTCGGGCGGCATAGGCTGAAAGGACAGCGATTGTCGTGGCATGCAGCGGGACCAGCCGTGACTTGCCGAACTTTGTCTCTCGGATAGTAAGGACGCCCTGGTCGAGATCGACGTCGGCCCGGAGCAGGCCGAGCGCTTCGGAATGGCGCAGTCCGCTCACCGCTATCAGTCCGAATAGGCAGTGATATGTCCAGCGACGAAGGGCGTTGGCCGGCGGCAGCGACAGGGCTGCTGCCAGAAGTGCCTGAATCTGAATGTCGCTGTAGATATATGGCCTTGTTCGCCGCACCGGCGGTACAGCATCGCTCGGTGGCACTTCCGTCAGAGGATCGAAATGGCTGAGGTGCTGGGCGAAGCAGCGAACGTCAACCAAGCGGATTGACCAACTCGGTTGCCGACCCATCAAGGTGACCCACTCCATTGCCAGATCAGTCGTGATGGTCTCAGCGTTGCGGGCTTCCATGAAAGCGACGAACTCCGACAGTCGGCGGGCCGGACCGTCATATTTGTATCCCAGTCCTTGGCGCATACCGACGTAGCGCTCAAGCGCGGTGCGAAGCCGGCTCATTGAACACCTCCCGGCCAAGGCATGCTCAGTTCGCGCAGCTTCTCAATATCGAGCTTGGCATAGATCCTTGTACTGTCGATGCTTCGATGGCGGAGAAGTTGGCCGATCTCGGCAAAGCTGGCGCCGGACCGCAAAAGGTCAGTCGCGAGGCTGTGGCGGAAAAGATGGGCACCGTGATGCGCATAGCCGTCGATGCCAGCGCGTTCGAGTGCGTGCTTCGCGATCATCGTGATGGCGCAGCCGGAGGCAAAGCCCACGTGCGGCGCAAGCGTTCGCAGGAAAACTCGCCGACACGCTGAAGCGGGACGCCCGTGCCGGATATAAGCCACGATAGCTGTTCCCACGTCGTGCCGTAGCGGCATAGTCGCTTGTCGTCGCCCCTTGCCATGCACGAGGATCGTGCCCGATAGCCAGTCGATATCATCGAGATTGAGGGTAGCAACTTCGCTAGCGCGCAAGCCGAGCTTGGCCAGAAGCATCAGAACCGCATAGTCCCGATGACCCATTGCCGTCGTCCGATCACAGGCATCGAGAACCTTCTGAACCTTCTCTGGCGGTAGGAATGTTGGAAGGCCGGCAAGTCGCCAGCGGCGGATCGACGGCACGCAGTCGGCCAGCGCCGTAGAAATGAAGCCCTTCAGATGCAAATAGCGCAGAAAGGCACGCACCACTCCGCACATTGCTTTGCCACTGTCGGCGGAGCCGTCGAGCGCATGTCGCTCAACATAACCGATGACGATCTCCGGGGTGAGCGCCGCAAACCCGTCTGCGCCACCAGGACAGACCTCCCGCAGAAATCGAAGGGACAGAAGCTTGTGGCTCACCACCGTCGAGGCCGCAAGCCCTCTTTCATTCGAGAGATATGTCGCGAATACATCGACGATCTGCTCATGCTCTGTACGCTCGACCGGAAGCGCGGCGGGTATTAAGTCCTCGTCTCGCAACGCGGAAAGCAAGCGCCGAAGTGCCGATCGGTCACCCGCGTCGCGGCTCCAGTGTTCGAAACGGTGCTTGAGAAAGCGGTCGACATGAACTTCGCCTAAATCCTGCGAACGATGTCCATTGCCAACATACCAGTCCATTAGGTCGCGAAACAGGCTCAGCGAGCGCCGCGTGCTGTGTAGACTCAGGCCTTCATTCGACATCCTGGCGGCGTAAACGCGCGCAAACTCTTGATGTGGACCGTGGATCAGCTTCCGATATAGCACGCTCCGCTTCAAATACTCACTTGCATTCATAGGGGTTCTCCTTCGCCTCGATTACGACGGAGAAAGCCTACGCTATGCCGAATAGGCTAACGCTATGCGACAGAAAACGTTGGCAAAAACTTGCTTAATCGGCATAGTGCGACGATCGGCATAAAC
>NZ_JBOBHU010000058.1:0-3429 GCF_050587665.1 Rhizobium sp. Nf11,1
ATCACCCGCCCCCGCTCCGACCTTTCAACCCGGCCCAGCCGGTCGGATCGGGGGCTGATCTCCCTGCCCTGTAGTAGCCTTTAAGCCCTTGTTGCATTTACATTAGAAGTCACACGCATCAGGAGGCTTATGAAAACATTGATGCTTTCGCCGCTTGAAAAGGCCTGCCTTCAATGGGTGTCCAAAGGCAGGACGGCCGTTGAGATCGCCCTGCTCGAGGGAAAAAGCGTCATCGAAATCGAACTTTGTCTCGGGCGGGCGCTGACCGCGCTTGGAGCGCAATCGATGATGGAGGCGCTTAAGAAGGCATCCGGCCCGGACACCTAGCAGCGCTGACGAGGCAGCGAGGCAAGAAATACTTTCAAACGTCGAGCAAAACCGCGGCCAGTCATCGAGACGTCCTGGCCAGGTTGCCGGTATCGACCCATTCTTCCCAAGGCCGCTGGCCCAACTCCGCCGGGTGGAAACGCCCGGCATTTTTTCTCATTCTCTCCAGCGAGCGCCCAAAGCCGGTTCATAGGCGTGCGACGATCGGAGCTGTTGCGCAGCAACTCACATGGGTTCCCGGCAAGGGCCTATAGCCATCAGAAGATATTTTGGTGGCGGCATCTTTGAGCCACCGCCCGTTTCAGGCGGCCGCGCTCTATACCCATGGCACGGAGCCAGCCTGCGGCCGTCTCCGCCGATTCCGGTAACGATCGCTTGTCCAGCGGCTGCTCACGCATCCGGTGTCGAGGCTCGTTCCGGCCCAACTTTGTTGTTTCCGCCCCTGACATCGCCGGCCGGGCCGGTCAAGCGGCCCGTGAAGCCGCTCCATCTTCCGCACCAGTCCGCAAGCGGACCCGAGAAGATCTCCCGCCTTCCGCGCCACGCCACTTGACAGTCCCGCCCGCCGCCGTGGGGCGGGCTTTCGCCCTCCCCCCTCTGTCCAAGGGAATGTCAGAGGCCATTCCCCCGGAAAGACGGGGAGGCTTCGCCCGAGGGGGGCTTGCCCTTCGGGGTGGCAGCGGGAAACTTTGGAGACAGACAATGAGCATCTACACCGACACCGCACGTTTCGACACCGGCCGCGCGCTGACCGAAACCGAAATGCGCCGCATCGCGCCGTTGATCTTTGCCGTGACCGCCCATGAAAGTCGGTCCGAGCGTTTCAAACCCATTCCGACCATCGAGGTGCTGCGCGGCCTCATGAACGAAGGCTTCATGCCGGTCGGCGCCAAGCAGTCGCGCAGCCGCACGGAAGGCAAGGCGGATTTTACCAAGCACCTCATTCGCCTGCGCCGCGTCGATGACGGCAAGGTTTACAACGTCGGGGACACTGTTTGCGAAATCCTGCTCAAGAATGCCAATGACGGCACGAGTGCCTACGAGCTTATGGCGGGGCTTTTCCGCGTCCGTTGCCTCAATTCCTTGGTGACGCAGACCGGCACCATCGACGCCATCAAGGTTCGCCATTCCGGAGATGTGCAGCACAAGGTCATCGAGGGCACCTATCGTGTTCTCGGCGAGGCAGAACGAACCCTTGCCGCTCCGCAGGATTGGTCGACCTTGCGGCTGAATCATGAGGAGGCCGACATTCTCGCGGACGCCGCCCATGTCTTGCGCTTCGGAGACAACGAAGGGGAGACCACGACGCCGATCAAGGCGCAACAGCTGCTTGTTCCCCGCCGTCACGACGACCGCGCCAATGATCTTTGGACTGTCTGGAATGTGGTTCAGGAAAACGCCATCAAAGGTGGGTTGCGCGGCGTCGGCCGTGACGATCTCGGCAGGCCACGCCGTGTGAAGTCCCGCGCCGTCAACGGCATCAATCAGGATATCAAGCTCAACAAGGCGCTCTGGCTGCTCGGCGAGAGGATGGCGGCGCTGAAGGCGTGAACAGGCAGGCAAATGCGCCCCCGAGAGAGGCGGCGCATTTGCCTTTCGTGTCAGCAGGTCATGAGCCGGACCGCCGATGCTTGCCGTGTGCCTGGCCCTTGCCGCATACGAGCGGTGCGGACCAGGACGAGGGATGCCCCAAAGCCTCATCCCTCATATTCCCTTCCCACCCATTGATTTCAGGAGTTGGAGGACAAATCATCCTGTTCGCCGGCCTTGTCGAGCTGCTCGCGGATATAGGCTTCGATATAGTGGAAGACCTCGACCGCGCCAGCATCCGTCTCGATCAGGTCGATCGGGCGAAGGTCGTCGAGATGCGCGTTCTCCCTGCGCGCCCATTTCAAAGTTTCGCCATCGGTGCGTAGCACCGGGCGGGCCATCTCCAGCATTTTCGCGAGGTGATGCGGCTTCGCATACCATGAGTGCGGTTTGACGCTGGCCCGCCGGCGCCCGGGGACAACTTCGGGCAATTGCGACGCCCGCAACTCATCCTCCGAGATATGCCGCCTGACCCAATGCGCAAGCTTGGCCAGCGACACGTTTGCCTCGCGTTCGAGATCTCCGCCCGCGCCGACTTTGCGCGTTGGGATCACCAAGCCGCGAACGATGTCGGGGCAACGCACCTCCAACATCTCCAGCGCCGGCACAAGGTCGGTGTCGTTGGTGACGAGCACCACCTGGTCGACGTCGCCGCTGAGCGCATCGTCATAGAGATGAAGTGCAAGATTCACATCCGACTGCTTCTCCTCGAGCTTCCAGACCTGAATCTTGTCGCAGTCGCGCGGCCAGCGTTTCGGATCGTCGGCGGGAACGATATGCTGGTTGGCCTTGTAGAGCGAATAGTGGCCCATCACGAAGGACAGCCTGCCACCGCAATGCGTCGTCAAGGCATTGTGATATTGGGCCTGCGAAGAAACCGAGTCCTCTCCCTTGGCCGCACTTTCGATGATCTTGGCCGTGAAATATTTGATCGCGCAGTCCGTATGCAGGGCCATCGTTGCCGGCTCGGCATCCGGCGCTGGACGGTAGAGGATCGACGGCAGGATTTGCGTTTCGAACAGGGAAAGAACGTCGAGCCATTTGAACGCCGTCTTGCGTAGGCAGCCGTAATAGAGATTATAGCCGTCGATATAGACGCGTGTTCGTAACGTCGGCAATCCTGCCCCCAAGACATAAAAAAACCGGCTTGCGCCGGCTTTTTACCCCAACCGCCCGGAGCCCATGTCTCTCAGGATGCTGGGTTAGTTGTTAGCTCTCAACATAGTGTCGAGTCGTCCTCCAGTCAACCGATATCGACGGCTCACCACGCGCTGAAACCGGCGATTTCGCCGAGAATTCAGCTAAATGGGCATTCTTCGGGAAATTCGCAATGGAATTTCAGGGTCCCTCGCAGGCGGTGAATCGGGAGGCGGGCCACCGCCCATACCGGTCGGCCGCGCTCTATGCCGATGGCACGGAGCCAGCCTGCGTCTGTCTCCGCCGATTCCGGTAACGATCGCTTGTCCAGCGGCTGCTCGCGCATCCGGTGTCGAGGCCCGGTGCGAGCCGATT
>NZ_JBOBHU010000059.1:0-2646 GCF_050587665.1 Rhizobium sp. Nf11,1
TATAGCGCGGCGATCAGGATGAGACGGTGGCGACAATCTGGATGAGACTCTTATGTCGCGGTCGGCATGAAGGTATCATGCTGATTGTCGCTGGCAAGAGTCTCATCGTGTTCTGATTGCCGCTCCGCGACAAACTGGGAAGAGCTTTTGATTGTCGCGAAGGCGGCAGGTCTGCCGCGCTGGCGTTTGGCTTCCATGGCGGAACGTCGCCGGTAGCTTTCGACGTTCATTTCGAAGATCGTTGCGTGATGAACAAGTCGGTCCACCGCGGCAAGCGTCATGGCCGGGTCCGGAAAGACGCGGTTCCATTCTCCGAAGGGCTGATTGGCGGTAATCATGATGGAACGCCGCTCATATCTTGCGGAGATGAGTTCGAAGAGCACGCTGGTCTCGGCCTGGTCCTTGGTGACGTAGGCCAGATCGTCGAGGACAAGCAGATCGAACTTGTCGAGCTTTGTTATGGCGGACTCGAGCTGGAGTTCACGCCGTGCGACCTGAAGCTTCTGGACGAGGTCGGTCGTGCGCGTGAACAGCACCCGCCAACCGTTCTCGATTAGCGCGAGGCCAATGGCGGCAGCGAGATGGCTCTTTCCGCCGCCGGGCGGACCGAACATGAGGATATTGGCACCTTTGGCGAGCCAGCTATCGCCGGCGGCAATGGCCATGACCTGGGCCTTGGAGACCATGGGCACGGCGTCAAAAGCGAAGCTGTCGAGCGTCTTGCCAGGCGGCAGATGCGCCTCGGCGAGATGACGTTCGATCCTGCGATGCGCCCGTTCAGCCAGTTCATGCTCGGCGATGGTCGAGAGGAAGCGAGCCGCAGGCCACCCTTCACGATCGGCCTGTTCGGCAAATTGCGGCCACAGCGTTTTGATCGTCGGTAACCGGAGCTCATTCAGCATGATGCCGAGGCGGGCTTCGTCGATGGTGTTGTGGACGTTCTTCATGCAGCCTCTCCCGCGCAGGCAGACCCCATCAGGGCTTCATAGCTATTGAGCGATGCGAGTTGCACATGAACGATCGGCAACTGATCCGGGTCCGGGCCGAAGATCGCTCTCAAGGTGACCAGGTCGGGCAGTTTGTGGGCGTCGAGCGTTCTGGCAAGCTCCTCGGCCAGTTCACGCTCGCAGCCGCGATCATGAGCCAGCGCCAGCAATTCCACGGTAATCTTGCAAGCCTGCCGGTCAGGCAGTTGCTCGATGAGAGTGTCGAAAGCCCTTCGATATTCCGGCCGGGGGAAGAGCTTGTCGCGATAGACCAGGTTGAGAAGCGCCATCGGCTTTTTGCGCAGGGAATGAATGACGTGGCGATAGTTGACGACCTGGTCATGCTTGCCGCTCGCGTGGGCGCGACCTCGCGGCAACGTCAGTAGATGCGTGCCGCCAATGAAGACGTCGAGGCGATCGTCAAACAAACGCACACGCAGCCGGTGGCCGATCAAACGGGAGGGGACGGTGTAGAAGACCTTGCGCAAGGCGAAGCCGCCGGTGCGCGACACGGTGACGACCACCTCTTCGAAGTCAGTGGTGCGGCGATCGGGAAGCGCCTGCAGATGCGGACGCTCGGTATCGATGCGCTTGCCATGCGCGGCATTGCGACGGCTGACGATCTCATCGATGAAAGCGCGGTAGGAGCGAAGATCGTCGAAGTCTCGGGTGCCGCGCATAAGGAGTGCATCGCGGACCGCGTTCTTGAGATGGCCGTGAGAACTTTCGATTGAGCCGTTCTCGTGGGCGACACCCTTGTTGTTGCGGGTTGGCGTCATCCGGTAATGAGCACACAGCTCCTCATAGCGGTTTGTGAGATCGACCTTGGCATCGGCATCGAGGTTGCGGAAGGCCGCCGACAGGCTGTCGCTGCGGTGATAGAGCGGCGAGCCGCCGACCGACCACAGGGCGTTCTGCAGCCCCTCCGCCAAGGCGACGAAGCTTTCGCCGCCAAGAATGACATGGGCGTGTTCGAAGCCCGACCAGACCAGCCGGAAGTGATAGAGCAGATGGTCGAGTGGCTGACCGGCAATCGTCACGCCGAGGCTGCCCATGTCGGTAAAATCCGACAGACCAAGTCGGCCGGGATCGTGCGTCTGGCGGAAGATCACCTCCTGCGCCTCACCGTGAATGGCCCGCCATGACCGGATGCGCCGCTCAAGGGTGCGGCGAATGCCTTCGGGCAATTCCGGATGACGACGCAGCATCTCGTCGTAAACGGCGACCGCACGAATGCCGGGAGCAGCCTTGAGGAGCGGAACGACCTCTGCATCAAAGATATGCTCAAGCGGATCGGGGCGACGTCGACCGCGGGGCGGCTTGTTCTGCGACGGAAGGCGCTGCTCTTTCTCGATACGGAACGCCGTTGCCCGGCTGATCGACGCCTTCGCGGCGGCGACCTCAACAGAATGCGTTTGTCGGTACTTCATGAATAATCTCATCTGATGATCGGTTACATGGCGACCCGGCACGAAGGTGGTTCTCCCCAGAAGACCGCCACCGTAGCGGGCCGACCGCGATCATGAGACGCCTAAAAATTGCGCCGCGGCGGGGGTGTAACTCCGGTCGGGCTACGCCCTCCCTTCGTCACACCCCCGCCGCCGAGTCTCATCCTGATTGACGTTGAATCTCACCGTGATTGTCGCCGCGCAGGCTCGAC
>NZ_JBOBHU010000060.1:0-2467 GCF_050587665.1 Rhizobium sp. Nf11,1
CTCACTAGCAATTGTTCTTTTACCGCTCGATACTCGCTGGGACTTGCATTGCGCAGTTGGGGATCAAAGCCGCACGATGCTTCCGGAAATCAACCTGCAAGGTGACGTCGACATCGCCGCGCTGTCACCACTTCTTCGCGGCATGCTTCTTTCGGTTGCCTATGCTGACGGTGAGGGTGGCATAGGATTGACGGCGACCGGCGCCATGAACCGCAAGTTCGTGCATTGGGCCGCTGTGCACTTCCTCTGGCCAGGATTCACAGCCGAGGACCTCTACAGCATGAACAAGGTGCTCAATGAAAGCGACATGCCGCCGCTTTGGGTCGTGTGCGATATGGCCCGTCATCTGAAGCTTCTTCGCCGGAAAAAGGATGTGCTGCTGCCAACCAGACGCGGCCGGGAGTTTTTGGTGAACCCGCAAGCCTTCTTCGATCTGGTCGCCACGGATTATCTCTATTCCTATGTCCACGCCACCGAGCGGGAAGAGGAGGTCCGAGCGCGGTTACGCTGGTGGCGCATGTTCCTCAATCTTCTCAATATCAAGGCCAGAGAAGGTTGCACGCCAATGGACGTTGTGAAAATCCTCTATCCAGACCTGGCGCCTTTGTCGGACACCGAAATGACCATAGAAGCCTGGGAGTTGAAATCCGATCTTCAGTATGGCGTCTTCCAACGCTTATGCTGGCTCGGCTTGCTCTACGAGGCACGAGAGGGGCTCACTCTTCTGCAGGATGGATCCTTCCACAAGAACGCCACTTTGGGCAGCTTGCCTGCAGTTGGAATCGGATACGCAAAGCGATATCGGCGTGCATTGACGATCTCTATTCTGCCGCTGGCTGCCTAATAACACTTTCTCTCGCCGCGCAATCACCGCAGGATCATTCATGAAATCCGTCCTCCGCCCCGGCTTGCCGTCATTTGTTCACTTCACGCCTGAACACTTCAGCTGGGGTGCGGAACCCAAGGCATTTTCTCGGCGTACTGTTCAACCGATCGATCAGTGATCGTATCGATTCATCAGGAACGGACAGGACAGCAGTATCCCTCGGCAGGTAACGCCGAATCCGCCGATTCATGTTCTCAACGGAGCCTTTTTGCCAGGGCGCAGACGGATCGCAGAACCATGCATCGGTTCCCATTCCTTGCTTCAGTCGCCGCCAGGAGACGAATTCAAATCCGCGATCAAACGTCAAACTTTGCCGGGCATGCCTGGGCAGGGGGCTGAGCACGTTGATGAGCCGCTCCATGATCGGCTTGGACTGGTCGTTGTTCTTGAACAGCATGGTGAACCGGCTCATCCGCTCGACAACCGTTGCCACATTGGCATTGCCCTGAACCCTTTCGAAGATCATCAGATCGGCTTCCCAGTGACCGAATTCCTTGCGATCGTTGATGGCTTCCGGCCGATGTTTGATCGAACGCTCATCTGGAAAGACCGGGTTCTGCGGTTTGCGAGCATATCTCGGCCGGCGCTTTCTCCGCCGTTCCGGAAGAAGCCGCGCCAGTTGCTGCCGTTGTCCTTCCGGTGAATAGACATATCGGTAGATCGTCTCGTGACAGACGCTTGCCTTGGCCGCTGGTTCGATCTTCAGTCGTCCAGCAATCTGTTCCGGCGACCAGCCGGATTCCAACTTTCCGATCACTTCGTTCCGCAGATCCTCGCGACGAAAGAGCTTGCCGATCCGCCGGCGCCTGTCGCGCGCCATGTCGTTGGCGGTCATCGCCCAGTAGCCCTCGGCATCGGGGAATTCCTGATCGTGCCAGTAGTTGCGTTTGATCTCCCGGGAGATGGTCGCGCGGTCCCGGCCGAGGCGTCTGGCGATCTCAGACCGGCTAAACTTCTGATCCAACATCCTGGAAATCGATCGGCGTTCGTCAAAACTCAAATGCGAAAAGGTACGGATCAAACCATGGCTCCCGAAAAGCAGGCAGCTTAGCGCCTTTGTTGCAGTTCGAGATAGAATGTGCCCCGCTATGTTATAACATCTGGCATAAGCTGAATTATGGGACAACCAGGCGGCTGGAAAACGGAAACGGGAGGGCCGGCAAACGGTTTCGCCCCGGTCGCGTCAGTGATGAGATCGTCGACCAGCGTGGAGCGTGCGAAGCCGGGGGCGGCGACCTGCTGTTGGATGTCAGCAATGAGTTTGGAAATGCGGACGCCTTCATTCGCCAGCCAGTGCACTTTCTCGACGGTCATTTTAGCAACGCGTTGGTTTTGTTGGTCAGCACCCAGTGTTCCTCGCCGTCGACCATCCGGCGACCGGAACACCCGCATGATGCAAGCACACCACCTGCTAGGCATCCGTGAATGCGGCCGCACCGGACGACCCACTGGCGGTATCGGAATAGTACCAAGGGAAATTGTCGCGTTCCGGATCCGCATCGTCCCCGCATTTGACGAACTTGTTCTCCCTGACCTGCCACTGAATTTTCATCCGGCTGCGATTAGAGCCTCGGCGGTTTT
>NZ_JBOBHU010000061.1:0-2301 GCF_050587665.1 Rhizobium sp. Nf11,1
ATGAACGGCTTCCACCAGATGCGCACGACGATGCCGCCGTCCTTGGTGGCGTCACCGAGCGAGACATAGAGCTGGCTGAGGCCGAAGGTCAGGATGCCCGCCTCCGTCGTCGGCATCTGCCGGGCGGTATAGAGCCGCTTGGCCGACCAGGTATCGGCAATGGTGACACCGGCGCGGCGGATGGTGAAGTGGCCGCGCTCCTCGGTGTAGTTCGGTCCCCTGCCCGCCCGCATGCCGTCGAACTCAAGGCTGTAGCCGCCGGCATCGACCGTGGCGCCCGGCTTCATCTCTACGACATGTTCGCTCTGGAAGGTGGTGACGGCGACGATGCCGAGCACGCTGACGCCGAGCCCGGCATGGGCGAGCGCCGTGCCGAAGGCTGAGCGCGGCAGGCCCGACAGGCGGCGCCAGGCGATGGAGCCCGCCACCTTGCCGATGCCGGCCCGATACCAGAGATCGGCAATGGCGCCGAGGATCAGGAACAGCCCGGCCGCCAGCCCCAGCACCGACAGTACCGGCCCGCCATGTTGGAGATAGAAGAAGACGACCGCGGCGGCGAAGGCGAGAGCCGCGACGGCATAGAGCCGCTGCAGCGCGCCGAGCAGATCGCCGCGCTTCCAAGCCAGCAGCGGCCCGAACGGCACGATGACGAGCAGCGGCGCCATCAGCAGGCCGAAGGTCAGGTTGAAGAAGGGCGGCCCGACGGAGATCTTGTCGCCGGTCAGCGTCTCCAACAGCAGCGGATAGAGGGTGCCGGTCAAAACCGTGCCGCAGGCGACCGTCAGGATCAGATTGTTGAGGACGAGCGCCCCTTCACGCGAGATCGGCGCAAACAGCCCGCCGGCCGAAAGCTTCGGCGCCCGCAGGGCAAACAGCGACAGCGCCCCGCCGATGAAGATCAAGAGGATCGAGAGGATGAAGACGCCGCGGGTGGGATCGCTGGCGAAGGCATGCACCGAAGTCAGCACGCCGGAGCGCACCAGGAAGGTGCCCATCAGCGACAGCGAGAAGGTCAGGATCGCAAGCAGCACCGTCCAGATCTTCAGCGCCTCGCGCTTTTCCATGACGAGGGCCGAATGCAGCAGCGCGGTTCCGGCAAGCCAAGGCATGAAGGAGGCGTTCTCGACCGGATCCCAGAACCACCAGCCGCCCCAGCCGAGCTCGTAATAGGCCCAGTAGGAGCCCATGGCGATGCCAAGCGTCAGACAGGTCCAGGCCGCCAGCGTCCACGGCCTGACCCAACGGGCCCAAGCGGCGTCGATGCGGCCTTCGATCAGGGCTGCCACGGCAAAGGAGAAGCAGACGGAAAAGCCGACATAACCGAGATAGAGCAGCGGCGGATGGATGGCGAGCCCGATATCCTGCAGCACCGGATTGAGATCGCGGCCCTCGGCCGGGGCCGGATCGAGCCGCAGGAAGGGATTGGAGGTCAAGAGAATGAACAGGGTGAAGGCGAGCGAGATCCAGGCTTGCACGGCAAGTACATTGGCCTTCAGCGTCTCCGGCAGATTGGCGCCGAAGATCGCGACCAGGGCGCTGAACAGCGCCAGGATCAGCAGCCAGAGCATCATCGATCCCTCGTGATTGCCCCAGACGCCCGAATATTTGTAGATCAGCGGCACCAGCGAATGCGAATTCTCCCAGACGTTTGCGACCGAGAAGTCGGAGACGACATGGGCATAGGTCAGCACGGCGAAGGCAAAGGCGACGAGCGCAAACATGACAAGCGAACCGACGCTCGCCACATCCATCATCGCCGGATCATGGCGGCGGGCGCCGATCACCGGCACGATCGAGACGATCAGCGCCGTCGCCAGCGCCAGCACCAAAGCGTAATGGCCGATCTCGATGATCATGGCGTCGCTTTCGCCTCCTGCCCCTGCCCCGGATTTTGTTGGCTCTGTCCTTGGCCCTGGCCCTGGCCTTCCTGCCACAGCCCCTGCTGCTTCAGTTTGTCGGCCACCTCCTTCGGCATATAGGTCTCGTCATGCTTGGCCAGCACGGTGTCGGCGACAAAGACGTTGCTGCTGGCAGCAAACACGCCCTCGGTGACCACCCCCTGGCCCTCGCGGAACAGATCGGGCAGGATGCCGGTATATCTGACCTTCACCGCATTGGCGCTGCCGTCGGTGACGGAAAACTCCACCGTAGAGCCGGCGCCGCGCACGACGCTACCCGCCCCGACCAGGCCGCCGAGCCGGATGCGGGTCTCCGGTGCCACCGGCGTCCTGGCCAGATCAGCCGGCATGTAGAAATAGGCCACCGACTGGCTGAAGGCGAACATCACCAACAACACCGCCG
>NZ_JBOBHU010000062.1:0-2304 GCF_050587665.1 Rhizobium sp. Nf11,1
CGTTCAGATCAGTGGCAGGTCATCCCGAAGCGAGATGCGCTTCGTCTTGACATCGGGGTGCTGGATGTTCGTCACGTACTGGTCGAACTCGGTCTTGCCGGTGCGCGCATCGAGACGCAGAAACCGAAGTCCGAAATTTAATGCGAGACGAGGTAGACCGCCGGTGGGGAGCGCACGGGAACAACAGCAGGCGCCAAAAGATACAACTCAAGCAGCGATCGTGTCAGCTGCAGCGTGGGTCTCGCAGTTCTTCGGACAGACGCGGGCACAAGCTCCACAGCCGATGCAGCGCCGCCCATTGTCCACCAACATGATCACGCGATCGAGCTCATCGTCCTCGTCGTCACAGATGCCGAGGATTTCACCGCGTCGTCAAACGCCGTAAAGATGCATGACGTCGCGCGAGCATACCTCGATTTGCGGCGTCGGTGAGTGAACTTCGTCATTAACGAGCGATAGGCGACGGGCGTCGTTCATCTGTCATTTCTCGGTTGCGGAATGGATCGAGTGATCGAGGCGTTGGCGCGTGCTGGTCGGCCTGGAAGATGTTGGCGGCATCGAAGATCAGGTCGCGCGTCCCATGATAGAGCGTCGTGAGCTTGTGCTGGCTGCCGAGTCGGTCGAAGATTGGGAAGCCAACGCGCATGAGCGGAATGCCCAGGCGCTCGGCCGCTTGTCGTCCATGCGAATGGGTGACGAGAAGATCAGCGCCCCCGGCAAGCCCCTCGAGGTCGCCAAGATCACCGACCTGAACCGGATCGGCAGGCACTTTCTCGAGTATTTTCGAGGTGCCGGTCGTAGTGACGGCTGCCCGAATTTCTGCGCCCATGCCGGTGAAGAACGTGGCGAGCTGATAGAGTTGGTCGGGCTCGGCGGCAATGGCAATCTTCTTGCCACTGAAATAAAAATGCCCGTCGAGCAACGCGTCCTGTAGCTGAGCGCGGCGCCGGCGGATTTTCGCTGGCGCCGGCGCACCGGAAATTGCGGAAAGCAGCGAGACAAACCGATCGGCGTCCTTCAACCCTGTAAGGGTCTGGAACAGCGTGTAAGGCACTCCGGTCAGTCTCTGCAGCACCTCCGCCGGACCGCGCATATGCTCGCCGATTGGAATGCACTGCACCGCCGTTCCAAGCTCTTCGATGTTCTTGACGTCGATGCCGCCATAGGTGGTCGGCACCCAACGGCCGTCAGGCACGGTACCGTCGAGGGAATCGGAAAGATCGGGCAGAATCACCGGTTTGAGGCCGAAGCTTTCCACCGTCTCGCGCAAATGCTCGATGTCAGCGACAGTCAGATTCCAGCCCGGCAAAATCGCGACCTTCTTTGGCTGCCTCGCCTGCTGACCACTCAGTGTAACTCTTTGGATCATAGCGCTGACAGCGTTAGCCCAGCCCTCCTCGATCGCGCCCTCGAAATCCGGGGTGTTGGCCAGCACGATGTGCGTGCCTGCAAGTTCTTTCGCGCGCAACAACTTGACTTTTTCGACATCCCTTGCGAAATCTTCGCCTCGGGTTTCGACCAGCGCCGTGGTACAGACCCCGATCAGTTCCGGGTTCGTGCGCGTCTTGAGGTTGAGGATCGCCTCCTCCAGATGGTCCATGCCGCCGAGGATCGTCGCCACTTCGTCCATCGCCGTTGTTTGCAAAGGAGCGGCTTCCTTGAAATGACGTACCAGAAGGACCAAGGCGAAGCTCGTGCAGCCTTGGCTGCCATGGAACAACGGTATGGCACCGCGGACCCCAAGAAAAGCGAGAGCGGCGCCGAGCGGTTGAGACGACTTTAGCGGATTGACCGCTGCCGATTTGGTTTGAGGAAGAACGCGCTTCATCGGCTTTCCTCAAGGGGCGCCGAAGCCGTCGGCGGCTGTTGTGTGGCCACTTCCGCGATGGGGTGGGCGACCTCGACTTTGCCCTGCCTACAAGGCAGTTCTTCCTTCACTGTAGGTTGGTATTCCCACGGTGCCGGCTCGCGCACTTGACACCACATCGGGTTATGAATGGCGAGGTCGATCTGGCGAACGAGCGCCACCATGCCGTCATAGCCGGCGTAGGGGTGCTGACGCTCCTGATTGATATCGAGCCAGGGCGTCTTGGCTTTCAGCGCTATGAATTGCGTGCGCCCGCCCGACAGCATAATGTCGACCTTCTTTTCTGAGAGCATATCGTAAAGCTCGCGTGGCGACATTGATTCAAACACGTGGCTTTCATCCTTGAGGATCTGCTTGATCCGCTCCTTGTCTTCGACTGTCGATTTCTTGACGGAGGTGCCAACGATCTCGACGCCGATCTCCGTCAATGCATCGAC
>NZ_JBOBHU010000064.1:0-1664 GCF_050587665.1 Rhizobium sp. Nf11,1
GTCGAGCCGCATCCTCCCGACTGGCGATCGCCTCAATCTCACGTGTGACGTCACCAATGCGCTTCTCCAATAGACGCAGATCGGTGAACAGCTCTGCGAGTAACTTACGCATTGCCGAGGAAAGGCCATTTGACTGGTCCTCGAGGACCAGTGGCAGGTCGAGCTTGAACAGACCAGCGCCCTGGCGTAGGGCGATTCCGTATTCGAGACAGAAGGCTCGCATCTGGTTGATCAGGCGCGTTCTTGTGCCGATCATCTGGTCCCGCACTCGGTGCAACGCCTGAAGATCGGCTTGTTCCTCGCTCTTGATTGCAGCAAATCGCATTGTCGGTCGCGTGGCTGCTTCAGCGATCGCCTCCGCGTCGATGATATCGCTCTTGTTCGATTTGACATAGGGCTTCACAAATTGTGCCGGGATCAAGCGCACCTTATGTCCGAATGCTTGTATCTTCCTAGCGATCCACTGAGATCCTGCACACGATTCCATCCCCACAATCGTCGGCGCTGCGCGCTCGAAGAACTGCAGCAGCGTGTCGCGTCGAAAGCGAACTTTCTGGACTGGCGCGCCATCGTTTCCGAGGCCGACGACATGAAATATGTTCTTGCCAATATCAATTCCGTAGACAGCCGCTGGGCGCGGCACATTGCGTCGTGGCATTGCAACCTCCTTTGGTTTGACTGCCTCATGATGCTACGGGAGGACGAGGCGGACCATCCCATTAATGGTAGGGCCTGCCGCCAAGCGTGACGCCGTTGCGCATCTGAGGGACATTATGGGTCTTTCGGAACGGCGGGCCTGCCAGATTGTGTCGGCTGATCGCAAGATGATCCGCTATCGGTCCTGCCGACCGCCGGAGGTCGAATTGCGAACGAAGCTGCGCGATCTGGCCAATGAGCGGCGGCGTTTCGGATACAGACGACTGTTCATTTTGCTTCGGCGTGATGGAGAGCTGTCCGGCGTCAACCGCATCTACCGGCTGTATCGGGAGGAAGGCCTTTCCGTTCGCAAGCGCAAAGCCAGACGGCGTGCCGTGGGTACGCGTGCGCCGATCCTGGTCGAAGCCAAGGCTAATGCCCGCTGGTCTCTGGATTTTGTCCACGACCAGTTCGCCTGCGGACGACGATTTCGGGTGCTCAATATCGTCGATGACGTGACACGTGAATGTCTGGCGGCAATCCCCGATACATCAATCTCGGGACGTCGCGTTGCCCGAGAGCTGACAGCACTCATCGAACGACGCGGCAAGCCCGGCATGATCGTTTCCGACAACGGCACGGAACTCACCTCGAATGCGATCCTCGCGAAGGACCACAAGGTCGAGTGGCACTATATCGCGCCGGGAAAGCCTATGCAGAACGGCTATGTTGAGTCCTTCAATGGCCGGATGCGCGACGAGTTGCTCAACGAAAGTCTGTTCTTCGGCCTCGATCATGCTCGTAGTGCCATTGCCGAATGGGCCGACGATTATAACAATTTCCGGCCACACTCGTCGCTCGGATACCAAACCCCGGCAGTCTATGCCGGGACCATCGCCGCAACCGGCTCCAACGCTGCGCAAGATGAAAGCTACGCGTTTCCGCCGGTTGCTACCAACGCGCCATTCGGCGTATCAGAAAACGCTGGACCTCTAATCGCAGCCGGATGAAAGTTCAGTGGCAGGTCA
>NZ_JBOBHU010000065.1:0-1576 GCF_050587665.1 Rhizobium sp. Nf11,1
AAAGCTCACATGAGGATTTCGCCGTCAAGATCAATCATAGTTTCATAGCGTGCCCCTTCGATTTCGTATCGAACCCATGGTCTGAGCCACCTTGCTTGACGCGGCACGTTTCCGTCACCGGTTCAAACTCACATACGGTCGCCGTTTTGTCCGGCAGCACCATTATCCCGCTTGCGTAGCGGCAAGGCTCAGGAGAACGGGACCAATCTAAAGCGCGGCATTTGAAGCCCGACTTTGCGGCGGTTCGCTCACCTGGATCCGCCAGGAGTGATCAGTCCTGGAAGATTTGTGTGTTCGGCAATTTTTTGGTCGTCAGGCGGTCTTCATGACAGCCCCCTCGATGACAACACCCGCAGTGACAAACTTCCACAGCGCGATAAGGAGTTTGCGCGCCAGGGCAACTATCGCGGCTTTCTTTAAGCGTCCACCATTCGACTGAACCCGATCCACAAACCAACGGCTGAGCGCTGATGCTGGCTGATTGCGTAGCCACAACCAAGACAGTTGAATCATCGTGGTGCGCAGCCGAGGGTTTCCTGCTTTTGAGACACCCTGTTCGTGGTCGATGGTCCCGCTCATCCATGGGGTCGGTGTCAAACCTGCATAGGCGGTCTGCCGCCGATTATCAAAATGCCGGGACAGGGCTTCGGTCCAAAGAACGGCGGCAAATTCAGCGCCAACACCCTTCAAGGACAGCAGCATCGCTGCGGGCGAGGTTGCCTCAACCGCTGGCTGCTCGGACGTCGATAGGAGAGAATTACGCTCGCTCTCCACTGCAGCGATCTGTTCTAGCAGCAACTCGAGACGGTCGAGTTCGCGATTGATTTGAGCCTTCAGGTGTTTCGGTAACTCGCGCCCATCTCCGGTCTGGAGCTCCTCCAGCCGCTGACGGCGATCCTTACGGAGCGGTTGATAGCCGCTGACGCCTTGAGCAAAGAGTAGCCCCTTCACGCGATTGACATGGCTGACCCGTTCAGCAATCAAAACTTTGCGTTCCCGGCAAATCCGACGCCGATCTTCGTCCTTCGGATCTGGCGCTCTGACCATCGCACATACGCGTGGCTCGCCGCGCTTGAACGCGAGCAATGTGCGCGTCAGAGCCTCTCCATCGATCTTGTCGGTCTTCGCACGCCGACGTCGACGGGAGGTAGCGATAGAAGCTGCGTCAACAACGTAACTCTCGACGCCGTGAGCCTCCAGCACGCGATGTATCCAGAAGCCGTCCAGTCCCGCCTCTTGGATCGTCACGATGGGAAATGACTTCCCTGTTCTCAACCGCGCCTTCTGTTGTAGCTGCTGAAAGCGATCCAGCAGCTCGCCGACATTGCCACCGGCCACTACGTGCTTCGACATCTTCTCGCCACTACCCGGCGACAGCGAAGTAACCAGCCAGGTCGATCGGCTTAGTTCCAATGACACAAAAATTGCGCCAAGATCAGTGCGGACAGCGGTTGGATGAATGGATGCAGGTTCCATAAACTGCTCCTCCTGAGCGAGTGTTTTGATGCAGCCTCACTCTGCCAGAGCATCGGCCGCTGTTCACTCCTCATGGGATCTAAAGCCGAAGGGGTGCGTC
>NZ_JBOBHU010000066.1:0-1459 GCF_050587665.1 Rhizobium sp. Nf11,1
TGTCCTGGGTGAGCTATCCCTTCCTGGAATCGCACCCAGACCAGGCTATCGCGCGCAAGCAAATGACACAGGGGTCGGGCATGCTCGCCTTTGGGCTTCATGCCGGCTTTGATGGCGCAAGAAATATGCTCGATCGCTTGCGACTGATGACACGCGCAGTGAGCCTCGGCGACACCGACACCCTGATCTATCATCCGGCCAGCATTACGAGGGCGCGGCAATCGATCCGAAAAGACGCCCATATGGTCTCGGGGGTTGGTGACGACCTCATCCGTCTTTCTGTCGGTCTTGAAGACGTGAATGACCTGATTGGCGACCTGAGGCAGGCGCTCGCGACCTTGTGACGCCCGCATTGACGACTGCGAATATAGAAGCACAGAACCGGATCCGGAGCATCGAATGGCTTTCCTGAGCGGGCTTTCCGCATTTCCCATCACGCCGAGTGACCTAGACGGTCGCGTCGACACTGCCGCTCTCAAGAGGCTTGTGGCGCGGCTTTGCATCGCAGGCGTCGACTCCATCGGCCTTCTCGGCAGCACCGGAACCTACATGTATCTGTCCCGCGAGGAGCGGCGACGAGCCCTAAGCGCGGCGATTGAGGAAACCGGCGGGGCCATACCGGTCGTGGCAGGCGTCGGCGCCTTGCGGACCGACGAGGCGGTCAGACTGGCGCAGGACGCCAAGGCCGCAGGCGCGACCGCAGGTCTACTTGCCGCCGTTTCGTACGCGCCGCTGACGGAGGATGAAGTCTTCGAGCATTTTTCCACCGTTGCTCGAAAGAGCGGCCTTCCCATCGTGATCTATGACAATCCGGGGACGACCCATTTCCGCTTCACGGCTGTCCTGGTGGAACGGTTGGCTCAGGTGCCTGGCATCGTGGCGATCAAGAATCCGACGGAAAAACCCGAGGAGATCGCGAGCCACCTGGGGCAGCAGAGATCCGTCACACCCAAGAGCTTCTCGATCGGCTATAGCGGCGACTGGAATGCTACCAAAGCCATGATCTGTGGGGCCGATACCTGGTACAGCGTGCTCGCTGGCATTCTTCCGGACGTGTGCCTGCGCCTCGTGAGAGCAGCTCAGAACGGCGATGCTGAAGAGGCACTCCGGATCGATGCAAGTCTTGCCCCTATCTGGGAGCTCTTCAAGCAGTTCTCCAGCCTGCGAACCGTTTACTCGATGACCGATCTGCTTGGCGTCTGCCGGGCCGAGCCGCCTCGCCCCATTCTCCCTCTGCCGCCGCTTGCAAAGGAGAAGGTGGCACACTGCCTGACCTTGCTCGAGCAGGATCTGGCCTGACCCTGGCAAGGTCAGGCGCCGCCGGAGGGTCTCGACGGAATTGCTTTACATCGTCTGGGCATTGCCCGCGCTCATCGTCATCGGCCTGCTGGCAAGCGGTCGGGCTTCCACGCTCGTTGCCGCAAGCATCGGCCTGCTGGTGGCTATCGTTGTCGCGCTT
>NZ_JBOBHU010000067.1:0-1415 GCF_050587665.1 Rhizobium sp. Nf11,1
TTCCGAAGGATCACCTGCTTCGCAAGATTGATGCGGTGATCGACTTTTCATTCATCCATGATCGTGTTGCCGGGCTTTACTGCCCCGACAATGGCCGTCCTCCACTTGATCCGACGCTGATGTTCAAGGCGCTGTTCATCGGCTACCTCTATGGGGTGCGCTCGGAGCGCCAGCTGGTGCGAGAGATCGAGGTCAACGTTGCCTATCGCTGGTTCTTGCGACTGAAGCTGACGGACGGGGTGTTTGACGCATCGACGCTGTCGCAGAACCGGCGGAGGCGATTCAATGACACGAGTGTGGCCCAGGATATCTTCGATCATATTGTCGAGCAGGCGATCGCCCACAAACTTGTGGACGGGACAGTGCTTTATACCGACTCGACCCATCTGAAGGCCAATGCCAACAAGGGCAAATATGATCTTGCGATGATTGCCAAGTCGCGGGCCGACTATTGGGCCGATCTCGACCGGGCGATCGAGGCGGAGCGGATGCTGCACGGGCAAAAACCACTGAAGGACAGGGAGCGCGAGCCGCAGGTCAAGGAGACCAAGGTCAGCCGCACCGATCCCGACAGCGGCTACATGGTGCGCGACGGCAAACCGAAGGGCTTCTTCTATCTCGATCATCGCACGGTGGACGGCAAGCTTGCCATCATCACCGATACCCATGTGACGCCGGCCAACGTGCATGACTCGATCGTCTATCTTTCCCGGCTGGACCGGCAGCGCGCCCGCTTCGGCCTCGAGGTCGGCGCCGTCGGCCTAGATGCCGGTTATGCCACAGCAGGCATAGCCAAGGGCCTGGAGGACCGGCACGTCCTCGGTGTTACCGGCTATCGCAATCCGACCCCGCCCAAAGACGGCATGATGCGCAAGTCGAAGTTCGCCTACGAGCCTGACACGGATGGCTATCGTTGCCCCGAGGGCCAATTGCTTGCCTATGCCACCACCGATCGGAACGGCTACAAGCATTACACATCCGATCCCGCCATCTGCCGCACCTGTCCGCTGCTGGCCTCATGCACATCGAACACCAAAGCCATCCGCACCATCACCCGCCATGTCTGGACTGAAGCCCGTGAACGCACTGATGCCCATCGCCTAACACCTTGGGGCAAGGCCATCTACAAGCGCCGCAAAGAGACGGTCGAACGCTCCTTCGCCGACGCCAAGCAGCTTCACGGTCACCGCTATGCCCGCTTCCGAAGTCTCACCCGCGTAGCCTGCCAATGCCTGCTTGCCGCCGCCGCCCAAAACATCAAGAAGATCGCCATGGCGCTCACCAAAGCACCCAAACCAGCCATGACATGAAGGCAAAAGACCGCCAACTTCGCCTGCTTCACAACCAAACTCGAAACAACCAAACCTCCAAAAACAAAACCCGCCGAAAATATCGACGGGTTTGTCAGCAGTCTG
>NZ_JBOBHU010000068.1:0-1413 GCF_050587665.1 Rhizobium sp. Nf11,1
CCACCGCCGGCACCACCATCTTGATCGAGTTCCAGAAGTAGCCCTTGATGCCGGCGCAGGTCAGCCCGACGCAGGCCTCGCCCCAGGCCTTGACCCAGGGATCGAAGGTCGGCGCCTCAGGCAGCGCCAGCATGTTGCCGTTCTGGATCTCGTCCATCGTCTTGAACGAGGTCACCAGCATGACGAAGAGCGGCATCAGATAGAGGATGGCGAAGATGACAAGCAGGCCGTAAATGACGATGCGGCCGATAAAGCGGGCGCTGTTGCCGCGCTCCGCTCCTGCGGCGGCCGTTGCCGATGATGACGTGCCGATCGCAGAGGTGAGGCTGCTCATCGGGCCTTCTCCTTCAGTTCGGAATAGAGGTAGGGAACGATGATCGCCGAGATCGTCATCAGCATGATGATGGCGCTCGCCGAGCCGACGGCCATCTCATTGCGCTTGAAGGTATATTCATACATGAAGTTCGACGGCAGCCAGGCCGAGCCGCCAGGCCCCCCTGAGGTCAGCGCCACCACCAGGTCGTAGGACTTGATCGCCATATGGGCGAGCACGATGAAGGCCGACAGGAAGATCGGTCGCAACAGCGGGATGATGATGCGCCGGTAGAGCTGGAAGGGCGAGGCGCCATCGATCTCAGCCGCCTTCATGATCTCGCCGTCGATGCCGCGAAGCCCGGCCAAAAACATCGCCATGACGAAGCCCGACGCCTGCCAGACACCGGCGATGACGACGGTATAGATGACGAAGTCCTTGTTCTTGATCCAGTCGAAGTGGAAGCTCGTCCAGCCGAAGTGATGCAGGGTCTGCTCCAGCCCGAGGCCGGGATCGAGGAGCCACTTCCAGGCCACCCCGGTGACGATGAAGGAAAGCGCCATCGGATAGAGGAAGATCGGCCTGAGCAACCCCTCGCCGCGGATCTTCTGGTCGAGCAGGATGGCGAGCAGCAGGCCGAGCGCCAGGCAGATGCCGACATAGAGGAAGCCGAAGATCGCCATATTGGTGATCGAGGTGTACCAGGAGGACGGCGGATCGCTCTCGAAGGTCCAGCGCCACAGCCGCTGATAGGCGCGCGCCCCGGTCAGCTGATAGGAGGGGAAGGTCTTGGAATTGGTGAAGGAGAGATAGGCCGTCCAGACGATGAAGCCGTAGACGAAGATCAGCGTGATGACGAAGCTCGGCGCCAGCACGATCTTCGGCAGCGCATCCTGCAGCCGGCTTCGAAGCGAGATCCCGCTCGCCTGCCCCGGCGTCAGAACCGGATCGGTGGTGGCAACTGTGCTCATGGAATGCATCTCCTCCCTGCATGTCGTCATGCATGTCGTCATGGGGCTGGCCAGCATGCCTGTCCCCGCATGATCGCCCCCGCATATCCGTCAGGGGACTGAAGCTTCCCCGCGAAGACGCGGGGAAGC
>NZ_JBOBHU010000069.1:0-1337 GCF_050587665.1 Rhizobium sp. Nf11,1
CGGCTTTCCGCCTTGAACTCGGCGGGATATGGAAGAAGAAGAACCAGAACGGCGGCGACTACTTCAGCCTCTCGGTCAGCACCGGCCACGGTAGGCTCAATGCCAATCTCGGGCGCTATCCCGGTCAGGACGATGAGGATTTGATGGCTGTCATCCCGTGGGATTGATCCTTCGACCGAAACACCGGCACTGCCCGAAGGGGACCGTTCCCCTTCGGCGCAACTGGCAGAGCCAGTGACCGCCGGCACCCGCGTCGAGCGGGCGCGCTGCGGTACGAGAGGAGCCCTGAACCCCTCCCCTCGTGCTTCCCTGCCCTCCCGAAAGAGATCGTGCTGATCGCAGCCATCTTGATGTTCGGCCGAAAGGGATTTTGCAGGTGGTGAGACCGTTTTCCAGCCGCAGCGCCGTGGGACGGCGCGGCCGCGGCCGCAGCGAGCCGCAGGCGAGCGAGCAGGCGGAGGAAACCCGCGCTCCCCAATTGCGCCGTAGGGTTTTCCGGAGCCTCGTGGGAAACGGTCACTTGCGCATGGATAGCAAACGCGCCCGACATCAAGACCCTTCTCCAGGACTTAGCACCCGCACCTTCGGTCATGGTCCCAAACTGCGTTGAACGACTTGGGACAGGACAAGGAGTCCCAGGGGCCGCCCCCATTCATCGAGCTCCCCTGCCCGCCCTGACCAAGCGGAGCGCAGCGAGCGGGGGCAGTCGGTCCCGGCTCTCCCTTCGGGTCGCTATGCTGAGCCTCCTGCGGCTGCCCTCTTTCCGCTCCCTGCGCGACGAGAATTCCCGAAATCCCGCCCTCGCGGTCGGCGCTATGCTGATTTCTCCGATACTCTTCATTGTCTCAGGACCGCGCCTGCTCGTTGCACGTCGCGGCGGCGCGGTCGGAGGGCTGTGTCTCCTGATCGGCTCTCCTCGGGCGCGGCGTTGTCGTCACGGAACCGACCTTCGGTTGGCTCGGAGCGCGGCGTTGACAGGAACGACCGCGCGTCTTGGGCTAACTCTTCTCGAGGAACCGGATGCCCTCTTCGGTAAGGCCGATGGAAGTCTGGCTTCCTCTGGTTGATTGATCTCAACGAGCTTGTAGTCGAGTAGGATCCGCAGGCGCCGCCACGGCATATCGAGCTCCTCACCACGCACAATGATAGCGAGGTCAGCGAGAGCGTCTTCGCGTTGCTCCACTGTCATCGGCGGAACGTCATGCTAGTCTCTTGTTTCCATTGATCAACTCCGGCTCGTTGCCTTCTCGTTGTGGTCGTAGGCGACACCGCCCGTACCGGTCGGCCACGCTCTATGCCGATGGCACGGAGCCGGCCTGCGTCCGTCTCCGCCGATC
>NZ_JBOBHU010000070.1:0-1302 GCF_050587665.1 Rhizobium sp. Nf11,1
TGCCCGGCCTGAGAGATAGGTGACGTTTTGTACCGGAGACATGGGTAACACTTTTCGCTTTTTTGCGGGAGGTGTTGATGCCGTGGAGAGAGACTTCGGTCATGGATGAGCGTCTTCGATTTGTCGCCCGGTTGCTGGAGGGCGAAGGGATGAGCGAGGTTTGCCGGGAGTTCGGGATCTCGCGCAAGACCGGCTACAAGATCTTCAATCGCTACAAGGAGGACGGGCTGGAGGCCCTGACGGACCGGTCTCGGCGACCGGTGCGCTATGCCAACCAGTTGCCCGAGCCGGTCGAGGCGATGATCGTGCGATGCAAGAAGGACAAGCCGCACTGGGGCGCGCGCAAGATCCGCGAGCTCCTGGTCCGCCGTCTGGCCGGCGACGTGCGCATCCCAGCCAGAAGCACGGTGCACGCGGTGCTCGACCGGTACGGCCTTGTGAGCCAGGCCCGCAAGAGGAACCGGGCGAACAAGGCCGTGGGCACGACGCTCTCGACAGCCATCGGACCCAACGATCTTTGGTGCGCCGACTTCAAGGGCGAGTTCAAGCTGGGCGACGGCAGATATTGTTACCCCCTGACGATCACCGACCAGGCTTCGCGCTATCTCCTGTGCTGCGAGGCCTTCGAGACGACCCGCGAACGCGGCGTCTTCGGTGCGTTCCGGCGAGTCTTTGCCGAGCGTGGGCTTCCGCTTGCCATTCGTTCCGACAACGGCCTGCCGTTTGCCAGCCCGAACGGGCTCTACAATCTCTCGAAACTGTCGGTCTGGTGGCTCAGACTCGGCGTCGCCTTCGAACGCATTCGCCCCGGCCACCCGCAGGAGAATGGCCGCCATGAACGCATGCATCTGACGCTGAAGAAGGAAGCCACCCGTCCGCCGGGACGCAATATTCTCCAGCAGCAAATGCGCTTCGACGCATTCGTCAGCGAGTTCAACACCGAAAGACCGCATGAGGCCCTGTCGATGAAGGTCCCAGCCGATGTCTACAAGGCTTCGCCGCGACCCTATGAGGGGCTGCCCGAGATCAGCTATCCCTTCCATGACCGCGATGCCATCGTCACCAACTGCGGCCGTCTGTGCATCCATCGCAAGAAGATCAACATCTCAACCGTCATGGCCGGTCAGAGGCTCGGCCTCAAGGAGGTCGACGACGGCATTTGGCTCGTCAGCTTCATGCACTATGATCTCGGATATATCGATCTGGAGCAGAGGACTTTACAAACCATCGACAACCCGTTCGGCACGAGGTTGTCACCCATGTCTTAGGGACAATCTGTTACCTATGTCTCCGGGTCGGACA
>NZ_JBOBHU010000071.1:0-1272 GCF_050587665.1 Rhizobium sp. Nf11,1
TGACCTTGCCCCCAAGTTTTATCCAGTTTTGAGTTCGCTCCGGCGGTTTTGGGTTGCTGTATTCGGGGCGGTAGCGGCGGGTTGCGGTGCGGAGCCATTTCGGCTGCGCAGCACCGCATCACGTCGCGGGTTGATTGTCTGAGCGAACTCGGCAGGTGTCATCCAGCCGAGTCCAGAGTGCGGTCGATGATCGTTGTAATCGCTGCGCCAGTTTGAAAGCGCTGATCGAGCATGGGTCAGTGACGAGAAGAGGGTCTCATTCAAGAATTCGTCTCGCAGCCGCCCATTGAAGCTTTCAATGAAGGCGTTCTGGATCGGCTTGCCAGGCGCGATGTAGTGCCATTCCAGCTTGGTCCGATCCGTCCATTGCAGGATCGCGTTGCTGGTGAACTCGCTGCCATTGTCGCTGACGATCATCTTCGGCTTGCCACGCCCCTCGATGATCCGGTCAAGCTCACGGGCAACCCGCAGACCGGAAAGCGAGGTATCGGCGACGAGTGCCAGGCATTCTCTGGTGCAATCGTCGACGACCGTCAGCACCCGGAACCTGCGCCCATCGGTGAGTTGATCCGAGACGAAGTCCAGCGACCAACGATCATTGGCGGCCATCGGGATCAGCATCGGTGCTCGTGTGCCGATCGCTCGCTTCCGGCCACCACGTTTGCGCACTGTCAGCTTCTCTTCCCGATAGAGCCGGAAGAGCCTCTTGTGGTTCACAAAATGACCCTCACGCCTGAGCAGCACGTGAAGGCGTCGATATCCGAAGCGGCGGCGTTCATGCGCCAGCGCCTTCATCCGCTCGCGAAGGTCATGGTCGTCGATGCGCCTGGTTTCGTAACGGATCGTCATCCGGCAAACGCCGATGGCTTTACACGCCCGCCGTTCGCTCATCCGATGGTGATCCATCAGATGCGCGACAGCGTTCCGCTTTGCTGCGGGCGTCACCACTTCTTTCCCAAAAGGTCTTTCAAAGCAGCATTGTCGAGCATGGCATCCGCCAGGAGCCGCTTCAGCTTCGTGTTCTCGTCCTCCAGCGTCTTCAGCCGCTTGGCCTCGGACACGTCCATGCCGCCGAATTTGGCTTTCCACTTATAGATGCTGGCATCGCTGACGCCGTGTTTGCGGCAAAGCTCCGAGACCGGCGTGCCCGCCTCGTGCTCCTTCAGAATGCTGATAATCTGTTCGTCTGTAAAACGCTTGCGCTTCATTCTCTGGTCCTCTCAATGGGCCAGAGCTTACTTCAAAATGGATTATTTCAACGGGGCAAGGTCA
>NZ_JBOBHU010000072.1:0-1224 GCF_050587665.1 Rhizobium sp. Nf11,1
TGAACCGCCCCCAAACGTTGGACCAGCGAAGGCTGGAGTTTTCCGGCTTCTTTCAGGGAGGCGGGCTGGTTGCGCTTCCCGAATTTATCAGCGATATCGGCACCTTGTTGCCGATCGCGCCATGAGGCCGTTCTTCGTTATAGTATCTACGCCAATCCTCCATCTTTTCGCGGGCATCCGCAAGGGTCAGAAACCAGTGTTGGTTCAGGCATTCGGCGCGGAAGCGGCCGTTGAACGCTTCTATAAAGGCGTTGTCGGTCGGTTTTCCAGGGCGTGAGAAGTCCAACGTGACGCCCTTAGCATAGGCCCAGAGATCGAGATCGCGAGACACGAACTCGGTCCCCTGATCGACACGGATCGTCTTGGGATAGCCAACGTTCCGGCATACTCGTTCCAAGGTTTGCACGACATCTTCACCTCGATAGCTGTGACGCGGATCGAGCACCGGCACATAGCGTGAGAAGGTATCCACCACCGTGAGCACCCGCAGTTTCTTGCCGGTCGCGAGTTGGTCGTGAACGAAGTCCATAGCCCAGACATCGTTCGGACCGACTGCCATTTGCCGACCTTCCCTCAGCTTGGCTTTGACCCGGCGTTTCGGTGTCTTATTACGCAATTGCAGGCCCAAGTCCCTGTAAATGCGGTAGGTCCGCTTGATGTTGGTACCCCAACCCTCGCGTTCCAACAGTACCTGCACACGACGATAACCGTAGCGGACACGGGTCTCACAGATCTCACGGATACGACGTTCCAGACCGGCCTGATCGGCACGACGAGAGGTGTAGTGGTAGGTTGACCGATCGAAGTTCAGCGCCCCACAGGCACGCCGGATCGAGATCGCCCAATCCCGGCACATGCCCTTCACCATCTCCCGCTTGCGAGCAGGCCTTAGAGCTTTCGGCGAATGACGTCCTGCAGCATCTCACGATCGAGCGTCAGGTCCGCGACAATCTTCTTCAGCCGCGAATTCTCGTCCTCGAGCTGCTTCAGCTTCTTCATCTCCGGCGGCAACATGCCGGCATATTTTTTCTTCCAGTTGAAATAGGTCGCCTGGCTGATCCCCGCCTTGCGGCAGATCTCTGCAACGGGCACACCTTCGTCGCCTTGCTTCAGAATGAACGCCTTCTGGGCGTCCGAAAACTGCGATGCCTTCATCGTCTTCCGTTCCTTTCCCAGCCAGGAAAATGCACCGGAAACTCTAACCAAAACTGGTCCAGTTTGAAG
>NZ_JBOBHU010000073.1:0-1113 GCF_050587665.1 Rhizobium sp. Nf11,1
GGCGTCCATTCGGTCTTGCGAAAGAGGATTGTGTTGGCGAGGACGATGAGTTTTCGGGCGACGGCTATGACGGCGCACAGGTGTTCCTTTCCGTTCTGACGCAAGCGCGTGTAGAAAGCGGCGAGATCCGGATTGTGCCGGGTTGCCGTGAATGCGCACATGAACAGGCTCTTTCGCAGGCGTTCGCGACCACCCTGGATACGGCGTCTGCCGTGATACTTTCCGCTATCGTCGTCATAGGGTGCGACGCCGGCAAGGGCGGCGATCTCGGCGCGGCTGGCATGGCCGAGCTCGGGCAGCCGAATGATCAAGCACAGGGCGCTGCGCAGCCCGATCCCCTTGATGGAGATCAGCAGATCGAGCCGTTGCGCCAGGTCGCAATCGTCGCGAACCGTCTTTTCGAGCCGCAGCAGATGGGCCTTGCGGCAGGTTTCGAGGCGGGCGACCTCGCGCAGGTGGCGGCGTTTGATCGCCTCCGACAAGGCGGTCTCGGCAAAGGTCTTGACCAGCGCGATCTGCTGCTCGATCTGTTCCAGATAGGTCAGTTCGGCGGCCAACTTGTCGAAGCGTGCGTCCGGCAGCGCCGGCAACTGCTCGAGACTTGCCGTGAAGAGCGCAATCAGCACGGCATCGAGCCGATCGTTCTTGGCCCGCTTGAGCCGGCTCTTGGCAAAGAAGCGCAATTGCGCCGGCTGCAGACGCGCCGCCGGCCGCTTGCCGGCCCGCAGATGCGCCAGCAGCCGCCATTCATAGCCGCCGGAGGCTTCAAAGCCGATGCGGCTGACGTCATGCTCTCGAAGAAAGGCGTCAAGCGCCTTCAGGCCAGCGGTGTCGTACGTGACCCTCAGCCTTGCCTTACCGGGATGGAGGGCGATGTCGAGATGGCTTTTGCCGACATCGATTCCGGCACAAATCATGCTATTATCGGTCATCTTCGTCGTCCCTGTCTTGGATACGAACCCCAAGGTTCCTGCAACCACACGGGCCAGATGAAGAGCCGGTTGCGATCCTGCTCCCCACAGCCCAAAACGGCTAAGAAGGTGACGATCCGACAACCAGCTGCCGGGCGGGCGGCCACCCGCCCGGCAAGCATCAATATCCTACATTTTTCTT
>NZ_JBOBHU010000074.1:0-1059 GCF_050587665.1 Rhizobium sp. Nf11,1
CTGTGGAATTGGTAAGACACCGAGACATGTCTCGGGTGAACCTTCCCGTGCTTTTTAGAATATAGATGGCGCCAGTCAGGCGACCATCGAAACGCAATACGCCGCGTAGACTACGGTCACGACGGTATGGCGAGCTTTCGCCGTCCACGTTTCTCTTTCTTCAAAAGGATATCGAACCATTGGTTTGCGCTCACGCGCTGTTCGCACCTTCGGTGCTGCGCTCCGCGAGGGCGCCGGACGACCGGCGACGGCCTCTGGCCTGTATGGGTGATCCTTTCCGAGGTTTTTGCTTTGGATTGGGCGCTGCGCAGAGAGATGGGCCCGTAGCTCAGTTGGTTAGAGCACACGCTTGATAAGCGTGGGGTCGGAAGTTCAAGTCTTCCCGGGCCCACCATTTGCAGCGGCAAAGAGATTTGCTGGTGCGAATTGTGGTTTGTTTGGGTTTACCTGATCCTGACGGTTTGCTGTCAGGTGTTTGCGATGGTTGGGGCTGTAGCTCAGCTGGGAGAGCACCTGCTTTGCAAGCAGGGGGTCAGCGGTTCGATCCCGCTCAGCTCCACCAATTCGCTTGGTGTCGAGACTGAGGGATATCCTTTGAAGAAGTAAAAGTTTGCATCGATCGCTGATCGATGCCTGTTCTGCATACATTGTGAAGAGAAGATTGATCTGGAGGCTTCCAGGTGTTTTTGGGTTTTGGCCCGAAACGTCCGAGCCCAGTTCTGATGATCCCTTGGATGGCCTAGCCGGCCGGATATGGGTGAAGGGCTGGAGGGTGGAAGGAAGCTTGTCGCTCTGGATCGTCAGCGTAAACCGCGTAGCGGTTTATCGCGTGTTGTTCAGCGCCTTGTTGTGCTGTCTGACGGACGATCGGATTACCGTTGCCTGACCGCGCGGTATCGGATCAAATCTCGAGAAGCTGGTCTTAAGACCTGACACAAGCGAGCTGCTCGGCGTAGCTCCAATAAAGTGATCAGGTCGAACACGTCGATGGCATCAAAGATGGCCTGGGTTGTAAAAGGTAACCCTGGCCGCCGCATCCCTTCGGGATGACGGCTAAGT
>NZ_JBOBHU010000075.1:0-1011 GCF_050587665.1 Rhizobium sp. Nf11,1
TAGAGCACGCTTCGATTTTTCAGAATCGCAGATTCGCAAATCAGCTGAAATATGATTCTCTGTCCTACCGGAAAAGGACGGCCGGCAAGGATGACGCACCCATATTCTGAGGATCTTCGCGAACGGGCGATGGCGCGCCTGAACACCGGAGAAACGATACGATCGATCGCAGCAGCACTTGCGATTGCTCCCTCCTGTGTTTCGAAGTGGAAGAAGCGCCTTGCGGAGACCGGCGCTCTGACGCCCGGCCGCGTCGGCGGTCGCAAGCAGCGGACTTTGTCCGGCGAACGGGCCGACTGGCTGCGCCAGCGCTGTCGATCCGGCCCGTTCACGACGCGAGGCCTTGTGGCGGAACTGGCCGAACGCGGCATCAAGACCGAGCGACGCGCCGTTTGGGTGTTCGTCCGGGCCGAGGGCCTGAGTTTCAAAAAAAACGGTTCTGCCGGCCGAGCAGACGCGGATGGATATCGCCAGGAAACGGTTGCGTTGGAAGACCCATCAACGGCGGATCGAAGCGCAGCGGCTGGTCTTTCTCGATGAGACCTGGATCAAGACCAACATGGCGCCCCTCAGGGGGTGGGCACCGCGTGGTCAACGCCTATGTGCCGCGGTTCCGCATGGGCACTGGAAAACCCTGACATTCATTGCCGCCTTGCGCTGCGACCGCATCGACGCCCCTTGGGTCATCGATGGGCCGATCAACGGCGAACTCTTTACCCTCTATATCCAGAGGATCCTCGTGCCCACGCTCGCCAAGGGCGACATCGTCATCCTCGACAATCTCGGCAGCCATAAGGGCCAAGCTGTCCGTCGTGCCATCCGGGCCGCAGGCGCGCACCTCTTCTTCCTGCCGCCTTACAGCCCGGACCTCAATCCCATCGAGCAAGTCTTTGCCAAGCTCAAGCACCTAATTAGGAGAGAACAGCCTCGCACAGTCGAAGCGACATGGCGCAAGGCTGGTGAAATGCTCGACTGCTTCTCGCCAGCAGAATGCGCAAACTACCTCACAAA
>NZ_JBOBHU010000076.1:0-1003 GCF_050587665.1 Rhizobium sp. Nf11,1
ATCGAGAAACGCTAAGACGACCGGCTTGACCGGTATGAAGCTTCTCCATCTTTTTAGAACAAGATCGGATCAGTCAGATCACGATCGCAACGTAATACGCCGCGTAGACTACGGTCACGACGGTATGGCGAGCTTTCGCCGTCCACGTTTCTCTTTCTTCAAGAAGACAAAGAACCGCGTCGCTCCAGTTTGACTGGACCGGTTTGACGAGAATGGGCCCGTAGCTCAGTTGGTTAGAGCACACGCTTGATAAGCGTGGGGTCGGAAGTTCAAGTCTTCCCGGGCCCACCATTTGCATTTGGTGAATGGGGGTTGGGAAAAGACGGCAGACGCGGAAAGTTGCCGAACCTGGAGCGATCCAGGCGATCGAGCTGATGGGGCTGTAGCTCAGCTGGGAGAGCACCTGCTTTGCAAGCAGGGGGTCAGCGGTTCGATCCCGCTCAGCTCCACCAAATCGATTGGTGTTGAGACTGACGGCGATGATGTCTTCTGAAGAAAAACAAAGTTTGCACGACGCCATCAGCGTCTGTGCCTGTTCTGCATATATCGTGAAGAGAAGATTGATCTGGAGGCTTCCAGGTGTCGGGTTTTGCCCGATGTCCGAGCTCAGTTCCAATGATGTCGTGGATGGTCTAGCCGACCGGAAACGAAAGAGGGACTGAAGGTAGGAAGGAAGCTTGTCGCTCTGAGTCGTTGTTGTTTGCTGATCTTTAGGGATGAGCATCTGACGGACGACTTGATTACCGTTGCCTGACCGCGCGGTATCGGATCCAATCTCGAGAAGCTGGTCTTAAGACCTGACACAAGCGAGCTGCTCGGCGTAGCTCCAATAAAGTGATCAGGTCGAACACGTCGATGGCATTGTTAGAAAGCGTAATTGTAAAAGGTAATTACGCATGTTTGGCCCGGCTGGCGGCAATCGCAAGGTTGTCCGGATAGTCGGATTTGGCACCCCACGAGGGCGAAAGCCGAGTGGATAAGGTTTGCCAAATCAAACAAAGAC
>NZ_JBOBHU010000077.1:0-961 GCF_050587665.1 Rhizobium sp. Nf11,1
GGCTCATGACGATCCCCGGGGTCGGAGCCTTGGGTGCGACTGCGCTCCTCGCCGCTATTGGTAACGGTCGGCAGTTCCAAAAAGCGCGCGATCTCGCGGCATGGCTGGGCCTTGTGCCGCGCGAATATTCGACCGGTGGCAAGCAAAAGCTACTCGGCATCAGCAAGCGAGGAAACCGGTACGTGCGCAAACTCCTCGTACATGGCGCAAGGTCATGCTTTCGGCATCTCGACCGAACACGAGACCGATTGGGGAACTGGCTGGACGGCCTTCAGGCTCGGATGCACCCGAACAAAGCCGTCGTCGCACTCGCAGCTAAGATGGCCCGAATTGTTTGGGTCGTTCTGACAAAGCCTGGAGCGCTCTACGAACGCAGAGACCCTGCCTTCACCTGACGATCCAAGCTTGATTGCAAGGCTCGGGAATAGTGATGACGAAACAGTGGATCAACATGCCGTAAGCCCTGCGCAAAAAAGCGGGCTTCGTGCCCGAACCATTTATTGGGAACGGCGTGTGCGGATCTCATCATGGCCTGGCTGCAACCGCAGCCCACTCGCGAGAGGCCGGATACATTTATGCAACTGGAATCGTCATTTACGATGTCGCGTACCCTTGCACGGACGAGGCGGACCATACATTTTTTGCGAGAAGCTCGCGGAGTGCGGCCACATCCAGCATCTGTTCGGCCAGCAGTTTCTTCAGCTTGGCATTCTCCTCTTCGAGCGCCTTCAGTCGCTTCGCCTCGGAGACTTCCATGCCGCCGTATTTGGCTTTCCAGTTATAAAAGGTCGCGTCTGAAATCCCGTGCTTGCGGCACAAGTCGGCCACCTTCGCGCCCGCCTCCTGCTCCTTCAGCACCAAAATAATCTGCTCTTCTGTAAATCTCTGCTTCTTCATGTGTCCGTCCTCAATGGGCCGGACTCTAATCCATTCTGGAGGAAATTACCCGTGGCAGGTCAAT
>NZ_JBOBHU010000078.1:0-767 GCF_050587665.1 Rhizobium sp. Nf11,1
TTTGCCTGGAAGGACGTTCCGGTTGCCGGCGGCGGTGGTGATGCGGCGATGACGGCGCTGAAGGCGATGGTGGCGGCCGGCACCTATCCGACAGCCTCGCAGATGCTGGGTTATACCGTGCTCGATTATGCCCAGGCCGGCGTCATGGGCGATCTGACGGAGACGGCCAAGAAGGAAGGCTGGGACAAGTCGGTGCCGGCCGCACTTCAGAAGTTCTCCGTCTACGACGGCAAGTGGGTCGCAGCCCCCGTCAACGTGCACTCGGTCAACTGGCTGTGGATCAACAAGGCCGTCATGGACAAGATCGGCGGCAGCCAGCCGAAGACCTTCGACGACCTGATCGCGCTGCTCGACAAGGCCAAGGCTGCGGGCGTCATCCCGTTGGCGCTCGGCGGCCAGAACTGGCAGGAAGCGACGATGTTCGATTCCATCGTGCTGTCGACCGGCGGACCGGAGTTCTACAAGAAGGCCTTCAACGACCTCGACGAGGCGTCGCTGAAGTCGGACACGATGAAGAAGTCGTTCGACAATCTGGCGAAGATCGTCAAATACGTCGATCCGAACTTCTCCGGCCGCGACTGGAACCTGGCGACCGCCATGGTCATCAAGGGTGACGCGCTGGTGCAGGTGATGGGCGACTGGGCCAAGGGCGAATTCGTCGCCGCCAAGAAGACGCCGGATAAAGACTTCCTCTGCTACCGCTTCCCCGGCACCGAAGGCAGCGTCATCTACAACTCCGACATGTTCGGCATGTTCAACGTTCCCGA
>NZ_JBOBHU010000079.1:0-711 GCF_050587665.1 Rhizobium sp. Nf11,1
GTGCGCGATTTCGCCAGGGCCAGCGGCCGGCTGGCCAAGACCGATCAGGTCGACGCCCGCGTCATTCTCCACTTCGCCAGAGCGATGCGGCCGGCACAGATCCCCCATATCGACGACGGTCGCATCGCTCTTGCTGCCCTCGTGACCCGCCGCCGCCAGCTCATCGACATGGCGGTCGCTGAGAAGAACCGCCTCGAACACGCCCCGCAAGCCGTCGCCACCCTGATCGGCGAGACCCTCGCCGCCCTCAAGAGCCAGCTCGCCCGCGTCGATGCCGCCATCGCGCTCGCCATCGAGGCCGAACCCGACATGGCCGCACGCCGCGACCTGCTGCTGACCGTGCCGGGCATCGGCGAGGTCGGCGCCGCCGTGCTCATCGCCGAACTGCCCGAACTCGGCACCATCGACGACAAGAAACTCGCAGCCCTCGTCGGCGTCGCCCCGGTCGCCCACGACAGCGGCACCTGGCGTGGCCAGCGCCACATCGCCGGCGGCCGCGCCACCGTCCGCTGCGCCCTCTACATGGCAACGCTCTCGGCCATTCGCTGCAGTCCGGCCATCAAGGCCTTCCACAAACGACTGCGCGCTGCCGGCAAACCACCCAAGGTCGCGCTCGTCGCCGCCATGCGGAAATTCATCGTCATGATCAACACTATCATCAAAAGACGAACCCCATGGAGCGAACCGCAACAACACGGTTGCTGAGGCGCG
>NZ_JBOBHU010000080.1:0-669 GCF_050587665.1 Rhizobium sp. Nf11,1
GGCGAAAATTTGGAAACGGCCTCGATGTCGGCTTTGCTGGGCCGTTCAGCGATATCTTTTATATGAATCATGGATGCCTCACATCGTTTGTAGACGGCGGGCAAATCCCGCCGTCTTATCTCGGTTGCATTGTCTTCGGGAGGTCCGAGACCGATCGGTCTACGGGATCGGGTCGAATTTCAGTTCGCTAAGCGGCACGACTTTGTCGGTGCGGGTCATCTTGTATTCGGTGCTCGGGCCGAGCCACTTGTCCCAGATCTTGTTGATCTCGCCGGACTCGTCGAGCTTGTGCAGAATCTCGTTGATCTTGGCGGTGAGCGCCGGCTGATCCTTGGCCATGCCGATGCCGATCGGCTGGTAGAGCATCGGCTCCTCGATCATCCGCATTTCCTTGCCCTTGCTCTTCGATTCATTGACGAACTTGGTCGTCGTCATGGTGTTTGCCACCATGCCGCGCGCCTTGCCCTGCTGAACGGCGAGATAGGCGGAAGCCGTGTCCTGGAAGGTCAGCGGTTCCGATTTGTTGAGTTTGATCGACATTTCCGACGTCGAGCCCTTGGTCGAAGCGATGCGCTGGCCTGCATAATCGGCCTTCGTCTTGCCTGCATCGTCGGCCGGCACGATCAGCATTTCCTTGGCGAGATAATAGGGGTCGCTGAACTGGATCTG
>NZ_JBOBHU010000081.1:0-648 GCF_050587665.1 Rhizobium sp. Nf11,1
GGCGCGGCGCCCGGCGAATTTCAGTTGCGCGACGGCGCCAGCGCGCTCTTTCGCGGCGCATGGATCGGCTGGATCGTCGTGCCATATATACTGGGCGGGCTGTTATTCTGGCAGATGGCTATTCGGCCTGGGGATGCAGCGATGCCCGTCGAAAGTCTCCGGCAGAACAGGCAGTCCAGGCGACGTCTGCTGTTTGCTGCGTGCTTCCTGATCGGCCCGTTTTCAGAATCCGCGACCGGCTTCGGCGTCGGAATCGTCGGGACGATGCTGTTGTTGCGCAGGCTCGACCTGCAACCGGTCTATCTCATGGCCTTCAGCCTGCTGAGCCAGACAATGATCCTGTGGGGCGGCATGGGCAACGGCGCGATCGTCGCTGGCGCCTTCTCTCGAAGCGATCCGACCATGCTCGCTGTCAATGCCAGCTTTTTTCAAGTCGCCCTGAATGCGCTCTGGTTGCCACTCTACTGGAGGATGGCCGAAAAAGCAGGCGTCGGGGCTCCATCCCGCGAGTGTCTAAGCGAGGTCGTCTGGCTCGGCGGAAGCCTGCTTCTGCTGATTGCCGCAACGCGAGCTCTGGGGCCTGAAGTTGCGATGCTCTGCGCCTATGGGCCGGTCATCGTGCTGCGTTATCTTGTCGATGAGCGCCCC
>NZ_JBOBHU010000082.1:0-464 GCF_050587665.1 Rhizobium sp. Nf11,1
ATCGCCGGTGCCGGCATAGGCCGAGGCAAACAGGAAGTCGTTCCAGATGTTGGTGAACTGGTAGATAACGGTGACAACGATGATCGGCAGCGAGTTCGGCAGCATGATGCGGCGGAAGATCTGGAAGAAGCTGGCGCCATCGACCTGGGCGGCCCTGACCAGTTCGGTCGGAAAGGCCTCGTAAAAATTGCGGAAGAACAGCGTCGTGAAGCCGAGGCCATAGACGACGTGGACGAAGACCAGATTGACCGTCGAATTGCCGAAGCCGAAGTTCCAGCCGGTGGCGTTCTGCAGCGTCATGCCGAAGCGGCCGAGCGAGCCGAGAATGGTCGCCATCGGCAGCAGCACCGACTGGAACGGGATGAAGCAGGCAAACAGCATCAGCCCGAACACCAGCGTGTGGCCGGGAAAACGCCATTTGGTCAGGACATAGCCGTTCAGCGCCCCGAAGAAGGTGGAGATCA
>NZ_JBOBHU010000083.1:0-464 GCF_050587665.1 Rhizobium sp. Nf11,1
CGATCTCCACCTTCTTCGGGGCGCTGAACGGCTATGTGCTGACCAAGTGGCGCTTTCCCGGCCATACGCTGGTGTTCGGGCTGATGCTGTTTGCCTGCTTCATCCCGTTCCAATCGGTGCTGCTGCCGATGGCGACCATTCTCGGCTCGCTCGGCCGCTTCGGCGTGACGCTGCAGAACGCCACCGGCTGGAACTTCGGCTTCGGCAATTCGACGGTCAACCTGGTCTTCGTCCATGTCGTCTACGGCCTCGGCTTCACGACGTTGTTCTTCCGCAATTTCTACGAGGCCTTTCCGACCGAACTGGTCAGGGCCGCCCAGGTCGATGGCGCCAGCTTCTTCCAGATCTTCCGCCGCATCATGCTGCCGAACTCGCTGCCGATCATCGTCGTCACGGTCATCTACCAGTTCACCAACATCTGGAACGACTTCCTGTTTGCCTCGGCCTATGCCGGCACCGGTGAC
>NZ_JBOBHU010000084.1:0-387 GCF_050587665.1 Rhizobium sp. Nf11,1
AGGGTGCGCCAGCGGCCATGCGGGGCAAAGCCGCGCAATCTTTTGCCCCTCGGCCCCCACCCGCGTAACGGCGCCATGTTGGTGCGGATCCAGGTCTCGTCGATAAAGACGAGCCGCTTCGGATCGAAGCGGTCTTGCCAGGCTTTCCAGCGGGCTCTGCGCCGGGCAATGTCGGCGCGGCCCTGCTCAAGGGCGAACAGCGTTTTTTTTAAAGCTCAAGCCCTCGCGGCGCATGAACTGCCAGATGGCATTGTGGGAGACGCTCACGCCACGGGCGGCCAACTCATCCTTCAGCCGATGTAGCGTCAGATGCGATGTCTGCTCGATCTGCTCGACGATGAAGGCGCGGTGCGGCTCCAGCACACGTCGGCGATGGCCGCCCATCTT
>NZ_JBOBHU010000085.1:0-426 GCF_050587665.1 Rhizobium sp. Nf11,1
ATTGTCGTCGGCCTCGTCTCAGCGGGCGTCGTCGATCGCCTGGACGAGCTGGGTGACGGCTTCGTCGGAGCTCTTGATCTGGCCGTGGACGAACTTCGAGACGACGTCCTTATAGGCATTGGCGATCGCCGGAGGCGCGCCATAACCCTGGGCCAGCGAACCGAACAGCGTGCCGCCTTCATTGGCCGCCTTCAGGTCGGCGATGCCCTTCTTGCCGCAGGCGTCGAAATCGGTGTCGGGTACGTCGGTGCGGGCCGGAACCGAACCCTTGACGACGTTGAAGGCCGACTGGAAGCTCTTCGACAGCGTTGCGGTCGCCAGCGCCACCTGGGCCGCCTTGCGGTCCTCGGGAACGTTGAACATGCCGAACATGTCGGAGTTGTGGGAACGTTGAACATGCCGAACATGTCGGAGTTGTAGAGGTCC
>NZ_JBOBHU010000086.1:0-395 GCF_050587665.1 Rhizobium sp. Nf11,1
CGACCGCAAGGCGGCCCAGGTGGCACTGGCGACTGCAACGCTGTCGAAGAGCTTCCAGTCGGCCTTCAACGTCGTCAAGGGTTCGGTCCCGGCTCGCACCGACGTACCCGACACCGATTTCGACGCCTGCGGCAAGAAGGGCATCGCCGACCTGAAGGCGGCCAACGAGGGCGGCACGCTGTTCGGTTCGCTCGCCCAAGGTTATGGCGCGCCGCCGGCGATCGCCAATGCCTATAAGGACGTCGTCTCGAAGTTCGTCCACGGCCAGATCAAGAGCTCCGACGAAGCCGTCACCCAGCTCGTCCAGGCGATCGACGACGCCCGCTGAGACGAGGCCGATGACAAGGCTTCCCCGCGTCTTCGCGGGGAAGCTTCAGTCCCCTGACGGATACAAG
>NZ_JBOBHU010000087.1:0-339 GCF_050587665.1 Rhizobium sp. Nf11,1
TCACCGGCGCCAACGATGCGGCTGCGATCGTCGTCGATGCGACGGTGACCGACGACCGGGCGACGGTCGAGGCGGGGGCGGCCGGCAGCGGCGATCCGAGCGCCTCCGGCAAGCTGACGGTCAGCGACGTCGACGACGGCGAGGCGGTGTTTGCCGCCCCGGCCTCGCTCGACGGCATCTATGGCAGCTTCAGCTTCAATGCCGCCACCGGCAGCTGGACCTATACGCTCGACAACAGCCGGGCGGCGACGCAGGCGCTCAACCAGGGCGACGCGGTCAGCGACACGCTGAGCGTCAGCTCGCTCGACGGCACCGCCAGCCACAATATCGTCGTCGCCA